>CAJWLE010000021.1:0-15241 GCA_913042965.1 uncultured Synechococcus sp. | reverse complement strand
GCACTCCCTTGGTAAGGGAGAGGTCTCGAGTTCAAGTCTCGACAAGGGCTTCCATTTCATCTCCCGGCATCAGAGATGAATCCTGCTCCTCTTCAACCCAGACGTTGGAGGCAGGCTGCCTGTGGAGACAGCTCCCTCAGATCGGCACCACCCGTTGATGACCAGATCACTTGCTTGGTTTGATCGATGGGAAGCGCTGTTTCAACGCTGCGGTTGATCAGAACCTGCAGATCAGCGAAGCTTCCGAGAAGACCATCGTCCCCGATGCCTGTCCACTGCTTGGCCCCATCCCGCAAGGCCGCATAAGACCGGCGCAGAGTCGTTAGCTCAGTGATCCATGGCCTGAGATTCACCGCCCATGGTTCATCCCATGGGAAAGCCTCCCGGCAGGCTGGACCCGGCCCTGTGGCGAACTTGCCATCTGGGCCTCCCGCAAGTCCGGCCTCGGTGCCGTAATAAACGCAGGGCGCACCAGGCTGCAGAAACAGCAACAGAAGGGCCAACTTCAATGCAGCTGTGTTGCCCGAGAGCGTATGCAGTGCTCTTGGGACGTCGTGACTGTCCAAAAGATTCATCTGGGCACGGTTGACGGCCGGGCGATACCAACCGGCGGTGGTGGCCCAGATTGCGATCAACTCCGCCGTGTTGAGAGGGTTGAGCGGATATTCCTTGTTGCGGTAGGTCTGCCGGAGTGCCGTGCCGGCCACCCAGCAGAGGCTGCTCCAGCCAAGCCGGTAATTCATCACCCCATCGAAATACTCTCCGCCCAGCCACGCCCGTGCATCTCCCCAGACCTCGCCAACGATCCAGGCATCGGGATTGACGTCCCGTACAACCTGCCGAAACGCCAACCAGAAGTCAGGAGGAACCTCCGCTGGAACATCCAGTCGCCAGCCATCAATCCCCCTCTCCAACCAATGCCGGGCCACCGCCAGCAAGTGCTCCCGCACCGCAGCATTGGCATGGTTGAACTTGGGCAGGTCCGGCAAGGCCCACCAGGCGTCGTAACCACAGTCCTCTCCTTCGGCGGGATAGGGACGCACCGGCCAGGAGTGCACATGGAACCAGTCTCGATAAGGAGACGCTGATCCGTTCTCGGCGAGGTGATGGAACGCCCAGAAGCCGCGGCCGCAATGGTTAAAGACTCCATCCAGGACGATGCGCATTCCGCGCGCATGCACCGCAGCGATCAGGGCATCCAAGGCTGCATTGCCTCCAAGCAATGGATCAACCTGGAAATAATCAAAGGCGTGGTAGCGATGGTTGGCTGCTGAGCTGAAGATTGGAGTCAGATACAGGCAGTTGATCCCCATCTCCTGCAGGTGATCCAGACCATCCACAACGCCATACAGATCCCCGCCCTGGAATCCGTTCTCCGTGGGAGCTGATCCCCAGGGCTCCAGAGCAAGATGCGACTGGGCCTGAACCCGTCCACTGCGGCGAAACCGGTCGGGAAAGATCTGATAGATGACAGCTTCTGCCACCCAAGCCGGGGGGTCGCTGAAGGGAGTGAAACGCCCCATTGCTTTGCAGCTGACGATCCCCTCGCTAGCAGGGGAGAAAAGCAACGGCCATGGCAGATCAGCCTCTCCTGTTGGCTCTGGATCAGGGCACCAGCAGTTCCCGTGCCGCAGTCTTCGATCGCAACGGAACACTGGTGGCCAGTGCTTCAGCACCTCTACCGATCAACTACCCCGCGGACGGTTGGGTTGAGCAGGATCCCGAGGCGATCTGGACTAGCCAGTGCCAAGCCATGAGCCAGCTTCACCGTGAGTTGAGCGACGTGCAGCGAACCGCAGTGGTGAGCTGCGGAATCACGAACCAGCGCGAAACAACGGTGCTCTGGCGCCGCAGCAGCGGTCGCCCCTGTGGTCCCGCCCTGGTGTGGCAGGACGGGCGCACCGCAGACATCTGCAAAGCCTGGACCGATGCCGGACTGGCCGAAAACTGGTGTCAACGCACCGGCCTGCTGCTGGACCCCTATTTCAGCGCCAGCAAGATCCGTTGGATGCTGGAGCATCAATCCGAAGCAGCCGCTGCAGCGGCCGCGGACGATCTCTGCTTCGGGACTGTCGAATCCTGGCTGCTCTGGAAGCTGACCGATGGCCGCCGCCATGGCAGTGACATGAGCAACGCCAGCCGAACGCTGCTGATGGATCTGGAGCAGCGCTGCTGGGTGGATGAATTCCGCGACCACGCAGGATTGCCGTCAGGAGCGTTGCCAGAACTGCTGCCCTGCCGTGGCCGCTTCGGGGCCATTGCGGCCGATCTTCCCTTTGGTGGCACCCCGATCGAAGCCCTGCTTGGGGATCAGCAGGCCGCCACCCTTGGGCAGCTCTGCCTGCATCCAGGCGAAGCCAAATGCACCTACGGCACAGGGGCCTTCCTGGTGATCAACACCGGAACAACCGTGCGACGCTCCAATGCCGGACTGCTCAGCACCCTGGGCTGGACCGATGCCGAGGGTCGTCCGACCTATTGCCTGGAGGGAAGTCTTTTCAACGCGGGCACCGTGGTTCAGTGGCTACGGGATGGGTTGCAGATCATCGATGAAGCCGCCGAGGTGAATGAACTCGCCCTCTCGGTGACGGACTCGGGGGGGCTGATGCTTGTGCCCGCCTTCACCGGTTGGGGAACACCCCACTGGGATCCCCAGGCTCGCGCGTTAATGGTGGGTCTCACCCGCAACAGCAGCCGGGGCCACATCGCCCGTGCAGCCCTGGAGGGCATTGCCCTGTCAGTGGCCACCCTGGTGGAGCTGGCAGAGACGGCCCTGGGCCATGGCCTTGGTGAACTTGCCGTGGACGGTGGGGCGGCAGCCTCCGACCCGTTGCTGCAGGCCCAGGCAGACAGCACCGGGCTGACCGTGCGACGGCCTGTGAACCTGGAGAGCACCGCCCGTGGCGTTGCCCTGCTGGCCGGGATGCAGGCCGGATTGATCACCGACCTTGAGGATCTGGTTCCGGAGCGCAACACGGGTGCCCAGCATTTCCATCCCCAGATCGAGCCGCTGCAACGCAGCCGATGGAAACGTCGCTGGGATGATGCCGTGAACAGGAGCCTTGGCTGGCATGGCTGATCACCATTACGACCTTGTGGTGATCGGCGCTGGTGCCAGCGGAGCGAGCGTGGCCTACGAAGCCGTCCGTCGCGGCCTGTCGGTCGCTCTCCTGGAGGCAGGGGACATCAGCGGTGGTACCAGCTGTCGCAGCACAAAACTGCTGCATGGCGGTGTGCGCTACCTCGAGCTCGCCTTCAAAACCCTGGACATCGCCCAACTGCAGCTGGTGCGGGAGGCCCTCCTTGAACGAGGACACTGGCTGCGAACCGTGCCATTCCTGGCCAATCGGCTGGAGTTGGTGCTGCCGACCAAGAACTGGTTCGACAAGACCTATTACGGCCTGGGCCTCGGGCTTTACGACGCACTGTCAGGAGACACGGGTCTGGGGCACAGCCGCCGGCTCAGCAGGGATGAACTGGTTCAAGCCCTTCCACAACTCTGCCCTCGCCAGGGTGGGGTGGCCTACAGCGACGGCCAATTTGATGATGCCCGTCTCAACCTGCTGTTAGCGCTGACCGCAGAAGAAGGCGGTGCAACCCTGTGCCGCAACTGTCGGGTGATCGGCTTCGAACGTAATCCAGCCGGACGACTGACTGCAGCCGTGAGCGAAACGGAGACCGGTCAGCAGGAGCGTTGGCAAGCCCAGGTGATCGTCAACACCACCGGAATCCATGCCGATGCGATGCGGCATCTGGCCGACCCTGATGCTCCTCCACGGCTCCTGACCAGTCGCGGGACGCATTTGGTTTTAAAGGACAATCTCTGCCCGCAGGGCATGGGACTTCTGGTGCCTGCGACCGAAGACGGTCGGGTGTTGTTCATGCTGCCGTTTTTCGGCCACACCCTGGTTGGCACCACCGATCAAGCCTGTGGACAAACCGAAGCGGCCATTCCTTCAGAAGACGAAGAGACCTACCTGCTGCGATATGTACGCCAATGGTTCCCAGGTCTAAGTCATCCCGTTGTGAGCAGCCGCTGGGCCGGTGGCCGTCCCCTTCTGCAGCCCAGCGGAGGCGAACGCAGCAGCAGCCAGGTTGTTCGCGAACACGAGGTGGAAACGCTGCCCTGTGGCCTGGTGAGCTTGATGGGTGGCAAATGGACCACCTGCAGGCCGATGGCGATGGATTGCCTGGCCGCTGTCGAACGTCTGCTTCCTTCACCGATGCAAAAGCCCAAGGGGCTGCCGCTGTTGGGGACGGCCACGAATCCAGACCAGACCCTGCCCGAACTGCAAGGGCAGCGAGCCGCTTTGATGGACCTGCTGCCGGATACGCCAGAACGTCCTCGCCAGATCGCGCATTTGCAGCACAGCTTCGGACTGCGTGCCCAATCGGTGCTGGCGAGATCCACGGTCGCAGAACGCGAACCCCTGAGCAGCGTGATTCCGATCTGCCTGGCCGAGATTCGTCATTTTATCCGAGATGAGCATGCCACCAGCGCCAGTGATGTGCTGAGCCGACGTTGTCGGCTGGCGATGGTCGATTCAGCAGAAGCTGATCGGCTGCGCCCACTCGTGGAAGAGGAACTGAAATGAATCCTTTGACCGGTCCCCTTTAACCAACGGGTGATCGACGCATGGCTGACATCTTGGAGTGCGTCAGAGAGGGTTGACGATGAACTCGCACGGATTCCGCTGTGGAAGGAAACGGACGATGTGGGACTGATGGTGCAGCGTGACCTGCTTCCATTCGTCTTTCAAGCACCGGGACCGGGGGGCTCGGACTCCACGTCACCGATCAACCACCAGTTGATTCCATAGGGCGGCAAGTTCACAAACCATTCCGGGCTTGCCGGAGGGAAATCGCATCCCCACATCACCTCTCGGGTGCGTTGCTCCTGCCACCGAGTCAAATCAAGGCTGAAAGACGCACCGGCGCCAGTGACGTTCGCTGCCACCAGAACAGTCATGGCATCTGTAGAGCGCACGTAGGCCAGGGCGCCTGGATGGCTGCATTGCAGCAATTCAAAGCCCCCCTGATGCAGTGCTGGCAGCAAACGGCGGCAGGTGAGCATGCGGCGGTGCCAGTTGAGCAGGGACCCCTGCAGCTGTTTCTGCACCTCTACGTTCACCACCCGGTAGTCATATCCCGGAGCGGTGATCGGTGGCAGCACCAGCAGCGGATCGGGAGCCGAAGAGAAGCCACCGTTGCGGTCGGGCGTCCAGGCCATCGGCGTGCGGTTCGGATCACGATCACGCAGTCCAGGCCAGTCGCCCATCCCCAGTTCATCTCCGTAGTACAGGCAGGGCATGCCGGGCAGGCTGTAGATCAAACCGTGCAGCAGGCGATTGGTTCGTGGGTCGCCGTTGAGAAGCGGTGCGAGACGTCGATTGATGCCCCAGTTCAGCCAGTGCCCCTGCCCTTGAGGCAGGCCAACCCGGATGGTCTGGATCACCTCCTGCGGAATCAGATGACCATCGCCCAGCCAGAGCTCGTCGTGGTTGCGCAGCGGCAGGGCCCAGCGCACCCCAGAAACGGCCTGCTCCGACTGAACCAGGCAAGCCTCCAGCTGACGGGTGCAACCTCCGGCCACTGCAGCGAACAGATGCGCGGTCAGCACGAAATTAAAGGCACCATGCAGCTCGTCATCCGCCAGATAGGGGGCGGCCTCCTCCACCGGCTGGATCGCCTCCCCCAGCAACAGCACATCACGCTGGTGGGATTCCACTCGCTGACGCAGACGCTTGAGAAACGCATGGGTCTCCGGCAACCCCTCACAGCGTGTGCCTTCGGCTTCAAACAGGAACGGCACCGCGTCTAAGCGGAAACCATCAACCCCACGCTCAAGCCAGAAGTCGACCACCTCCAGCATCGATTCCTGCACCGACGGATTGGCGTAATTCAGATCCGGCTGATGACGCAAAAACCGGTGCAGGTAGTACTGCTCCGCCACCGGATCCCACTCCCAATTGGAGGATTCGAAATGACGGAACAGCACGGGGGCATCGCTGTAACGCGTCGGGTCATCACTCCAGACATAGAAATCATGTTCGGGGCTGCCCTTGGCTGCCCAGCGAGCGCGCTGAAACCAGGGGTGCAGATCACTGGTGTGATTGAGCACGAGGTCGAGAATGACTCGCATCCCCTGTTCGTGGGCAGCGGTCAGAAAGCGATGGAATGCCGCCAGATCGCCGAGATCGGGATGAATCCCGGTGAAATCAGTGATGTCATATCCGCCATCGCGCAACGGTGAGGGATAAATCGGCGTCAGCCATAGGGTCTTGACTCCGAGCCAGCGCAGATAGGGCAGACGGGACGTCAGGCCCTTGAAATCGCCGATGCCATCGCCGTTGCCATCGGCGTAACTGCGAACGATCAGTTGGTAAACGACCGCCCCGGTCCACCAGGGCATGGTTTTGGCCATCCCCCGGATGCCACTGAACCACTGCTAGACCCGTCAGGCCCGATCGTCAGCCCTGTGTCCCTGTCCATCGAACAGCTCCGCCCGATGCAGGACCGCGTTGGCCGAGGAGAAACACGCCCTCTGGCCTGGCGTCTCGATCAGCTGCAGCGGTTCCAGGCCCTGGTGGAGAACCATGAGCAGGAGGTTCTGCAGGCTCTCTCGGAGGATCTCGGCAAACCGCCGACGGAAGCGTTCTTCGAACTGGTGGCTCTCCGCCAGGAATTGAAGGTGGTCCGGTCCAACCTTCGGCGCTGGATGAAAGCCAAGCCGGTTCCCGTGCCATTGCCGCAGCAGCCTGGGCGCGCGGAACTCATTCCTGAGCCCCTGGGCTGCGTGCTGATCATCGGCCCGTGGAACTATCCCTTCTCACTGACGCTTCAACCGTTGGTCAGCGCCCTCGCAGCGGGCAACACCGCGGTGCTGAAACCATCAGAGCAAGCACCGGCGGTAGCCGCCCTGATCAGCCGTTTGGTGTCGGAGCACTTCACACCGGAGGTGGTTCGCGTGGAGCAGGGAGATGGTGACGTGGCAGCGGCTCTGGTGGCACTGCCCTTCGATCACATCTTCTTCACGGGAGGTGGAGCGATTGGCCGCCGGGTTCTGGAGGGGGCTGCTGCCAACCTCACACCGGTCACCCTTGAACTCGGAGGGAAAAGTCCAGCCCTGGTGATGGATGGGGCTGATCTGGACGTCAGCGCCCGCCGCCTGATCTGGGGCAAGGGATTGAATGCTGGACAAACCTGCATCGCCCCTGACCACCTTCTGGTGCAACCCCATCTCCAACAACCCCTGCTCAAGGCCATGGAGGCGGCTCGAACGGCGATGTACGGCACACAACCTCTGCAGTCCGAACAACTGGCTTGCATCGTCAACGACCGGCAGTTCAATCGGCTTGAGGCCCTCCTTGAGCAAGCAAGAGGAGAAGATCGCATCCTGATCGGCGGCGAAATCAACCGGCAGGAACGCCGCATTGCCCCAACAGTGATTCGCGTTGCTGACAGAAACGACCCACTGATGGCAGATGAATTGTTCGGGCCTCTGTTGCCGGTTCTACCGCTGAATGATCTCAATACTGCACTTGCTGGGATTCGCCGGGGCCCCAAACCGCTGGCGCTCTATCTCTTCGGTGGCACGGAGCGTCAACAGCAGCTGGTGCTCGACACCACTAGCTCAGGCGGGGTCTGCCTCAACGACGTGGTGATGCAGGTGGGTATCCCCGATCTGCCCTTCGGCGGCGTCGGCGGCAGCGGAATGGGCAGCTACCACGGCAAAGCCGGCTTCGACACCTTCAGCCATGCCAAGGCTGTACTGAGGCGACCGTTCATTTTGGATTTCAAACTCCGCTATCCGCCTTATGCGCTGGATTTGAACCTGCTGAGGAAATTGGCGGGCTGATCGACTCGACTCGATGGACATCCCTTCCACAGCAGTGGCTCTGGAGGACTGGCGCTTTGGTTCAAACACCGTATGGTTCGGGCAAAGAACCGTGACGTATGCGCCGAACTGCTTTCGCCCTGTTGGTGCTGACTGCACTTCTGCCTCTGTCCGCCAACGCGGCAACGATCACGGTGCGACCTGGGCAGACCTTGTCGGACATCGCTGATGACTACGGCGTGAGTGTGCGTCAGTTGATGCAGATGAACGGGATCCGGAATTCCGATTTCGTTGAATCTGGAAGCCGCCTCACCATTCCAGGACCTCAGGTGAGTGCAGGGCCTGGTCGGCATCGCGTCAGCCGTGGTGAAACGCTGAGCACCATCGCCGGCCGCTACCGCGTCAGCAGTCGCGATCTGATGGTGGTGAACAACCTCCGCAATGCCAATCACGTGGAGGTGGGGCAAACCCTGAAACTCCCCAGCAATGCCGTTATCGCCAAGGCCAAACCGAAGCCGGCTCCCATTCGGGTTGTTCCCGGGGCAAGCCAGCACACCGTGGACCGGGGCCAGACCCTGACCCAGATCGCCAGGGCTTACAAACTCCCGGTGGCCACCCTGATCGACCTCAACGCCATCAGTGACCCCAACAACGTCAAGGTGGGGGCCACTCTGTACCTGAAAACACCGGATCGGTCTCTCTCCCATTCCAGCTTTGACGCGTCGTCGGAACTGGCCACCAGCTCTGTCACAACAACCCCAAAACGGTCTCAAGCGCCTGTTGAGCAGCGCCCTGTCGCCACGAAGAAAGCGGTGGTGAAACAAAAGCCGGTTGCCAAACAAAAACCAGCCGCAAGTTCTGCCGTTGTTGCCAAGGGAGCTGACTGGAGAACTTACGGACCATTGCAGGTGGACTGGGCCAATTGGCAGACCATGGGGGACAGCCGGGTGGTCCCGACCCTCAACACCGCTGGCCAGCCTCTGTATCTCGCCGTGAACTGCGGTGCCCGGAAGATCAATGTCACCGGGGCCGATGGCAGCTGGAAGGCCTGGGCCTCCCCCAACAGCCGTTTTGAGAAGGATTTGGTGAAGGACCGCTGCCAGGCAACCGGATGATTCAGGCGGCGTAATCCAACGGCCAGGGGGCATCCAAAAAGCGACGTCCGCTCTCTCGCAGATAGAGGCGCTGGACACCGTCGTTGCTTTCGCTGATCAGCTCCTCCTGGACCAGACGTCGCGCCAGCCAGGTCCAGCGATCACCCCGCCCGGGCTCATTGATGGCCAGATGCTCACCAAGGCGTCTCATATCCGTACCGTCCAGGTCGTGCAAATGGCTTAACAAGGTCTCGGCCTGAGTGGACCAGTCACGGCGCTGAACTGGTCCACAGCAGCGATCGCAGCGGCCGCAGGGATCCACCAACTCCCCCACCGCCAGAAGCAAAGCCTGTTCGCGGCAGATCTCACCCTCTGCAACGGCCTCCATACGCCGCAGCTGCTGCTGCGCCAAATCAAGACGTCGATGTTCGTCGTTGGAACCTTTTTTGCGGGCTGAAGCTTGCATCGCCCAGCCGAGACTGGTGCGATCGCCTGGAGAAAACAGCACGAGGCAATGGGCGGGAAGCCCATCACGGCCAGCGCGACCGGATTCCTGCAGGTAACCCTCCGGAGTCGCCGGCAGGTCGAGATGGAGGACCAACCGCACATCACCGCGATCCACCCCCATCCCAAAGGCAACAGTGGCCACCAGCACCGGCCGCTTCTGCTCGAGAAAACGCGTCAGAGCCAACTGACGGGTCTCGGGATCAAGGCCGGCGTGATACGGCGTGGCATCAACGTTCTGCTCCTGAAGACGCTCCGCCCAACGCTCCACAGAACGTCGCGTACGCGCATAAATCAACGACGCTCCTTGCGACAAGGTCAATGCCTCCAGCACCTGTGTCATCGGATCCCGAGGACGCCGCTGCATGGCGTAGTGAAGGTTGTCTCTGCGGGCGGAACTCACCTGCACGAGTGGGCTGCGCAGGGCAAGCAGTCGAATGATGTCGGCCCGAACCCTCGGAGCCGCTGTTGCACTGAGGGCCAGCATGGGAACGCCGGGACAGAGGCGACGGATCAACCCAAGCCGTCGGTAATCCGGACGAAAATCATGGCCCCAAGCGCTGATGCAGTGGGCTTCATCCACCGCTAAAGCCACCAGATGGCCGGATTCGGCGTGATTTTCCAGCATGCGCTGGGTTGCTTCGCCCTGCAACCGTTCCGGGGCCAGATACAACAACCGGAGGGTTTCATCGCGCAGATGAGCAAATGCCTGCTGTCTCCGGACGGCATCCAGGCCCGCGTGCAAACAAGCCGCAGCGATCCCGCGACGCTGCAGCTGCAACACCTGATCTTCCATCAATGCAACCAGCGGTGAAATCACCACCACCAGACCTTGCCGCACCAACGCAGGAAGCTGATAGCAGAGGGACTTTCCGCCGCCGGTGGGCAGGACGGCCAGGGCGTCGCGCCCTTCGAGAACGGCCTCGACAACCGGGCGTTGACCTGCCCGGAAGGCACTCCAACCGAAGTGCTTATGGAGCGCGGCTTCCAACGAATCCAAGAGCCACCACTACCTGTAGCGCCCACAGATTAGCCGCCACAAGATGTGGGGTCAGGGCAACGGTGGCGGTTCCAATTGATCCGGGGACTCTTCCACCAACTGCAAGCGCACCCGTTTGCCCCCCGCCAGCTCCCCCAGGGAGACACGAAGGGTTGCACCGCTCAGGGATTGCAGGGCATTGAGCACATCCCGCAGGTAAGGAGTGCTGCTGCCGCTTTCCACCCAGAGTCGCTCCTGCAAACCTCCAAGACGGCGCCAGGAGGTATGCAGCTTGAGCACGGCGGATTCAAGCGCCTGCGCCTGACCCACGGCATCGGCGAGCAGGCCAAGGGCATCGAGGCGCTGTGCTTCCTGCATGGCTTTTTCCAGATCCAACTCCCCCTGCTGAAAAGCCCGCACAGCTTCCCCGGATTCGGTTGCCTTGGTGATCCATCGCGCTGTGCTGGTCACATCCTTGACCCGGTCAAGCTCCGGCTCATCCCGCAACACCTTGCGAAGATCTTCCTGCTGCTCCTCCGGGAGCTTGGCCAGTTCTCGAACCAGAGGCGCCACAGCCCTCGGAGGAAGAAGATTCTCCTGGGTGCGCTGGCGAATCTCCTCCGGCAGGAGAGGACTGGTGGCCGCCGTGAATTCATCCGTGAGGCGTCGAACCTGCTTGCGGGTGATCTCCTGACCTTCATTGGCGGCTTCGGAGATCATCAGCTGCACCTCGGGGTCAGCCTGTGCGGTCTCCATGAAGGCTCTTTTGGAGAACCGATTCACACTGGCTTCCTCCAAAACACCCTCGCTGAACATGTCCTGCGCGGATTCCGCCAGCTGAATCAGGCCGTAGGCCCTGGTTTTGCTGATCTCACGCTCCCGCAGCCACTGGAGGAAACCTGCTCCACGCCCCTCTCCTCCTCGTTTTTCGCGATCACGCACGGCCTTGAGGATGCGCCCCCTCAGGATTTCAGTCTGGAGATCAAAGCGATCACACACCGCCCAGGCCTGCTCCAGGCGGGCCAGAAATTCCATGGTGCTGATCTCATCGCTTTCCGGATCTGGAAGATCAAGCTCCAGCGAGGGCAACTGATCCGGCACCAGGGGAGCGTTCAAAGGAATCCAACAACAGCAGGGACGACATTCTGTGACGCAGCAGGCTCCTGCTTCTCTCCACGAGATACGCTCAAAATGCATCCCTTCCCGTCCAGCGATGGAGATCACCCGCGGCTCCAAAGTGCGCATCAAGCGCCCTGAGTCCTACTGGTTCAACGAGGTCGGCACAGTCGCCTCTGTCGACAAAAGCGCCGTTCGCTATCCCGTCACTGTTCGTTTCGAAAAGGTGAACTACAGCGGCCTGCAGGGCGTTGATGGTGGCCTCAACAGCAACAACTTTGCGGCGAGCGAACTCGACCTGGCCTGAGGGCTTTGCCGGAACTTCCTGAAGTTGAGACGGTTCGCCGAGGTCTGGCAAACCGTCTCAAGAACTTTGAGGTCGATCGCATCGAGGTCTGTCGAACCCGTGCGATAGCCAGTTCCGGCGGAGCGCCGGAATTTGTTTCAGGTCTTGGCGGCAGCCGTGTGGGGGAATGGTCGCGTCGCGGCAAATACCTCATGGCAGCTCTGGAACCAGACCGAGGCATGTGGGGAGTTCATCTGCGCATGACCGGACAGTTCCAATGGCATGAACACTCCATCGATCCTTGCCCACACACGCGGGTTCGGTTCTGGAACCCTCAGGGTCAGGAGCTTCGCTTCGTGGATGTTCGCAGCTTCGGAGAGATGTGGTGGGTTCCCCCAGGAGAGCCGATCGAATCGGTGATCACGGGTCTTCGTCGACTGGGGCCGGAACCATTCAGTGAGGCGTTTTCCACCGCATACCTGCGGAAGCGACTGAAAGGCAGCCGACGACCGATCAAGACGGCGCTTCTGGATCAATCACTCGTAGCGGGTGTCGGCAACATCTATGCCGATGAAAGCCTGTTTGTCGCTGGCGTTCAGCCACTCACGCCAGCTGAGACACTCAGCCTGGAGCAACTCAAACACCTGCGAGAGGCTCTCGTGAACGTGCTCACGATCAGCATCGGAGCCGGTGGCACCACGTTCAGTGACTTTCGCGACCTCGAGGGTGTGAACGGCAACTACGGCGGCCAAGCCTGGGTCTATCGACGTGGGGGCGACCCGTGCCGGCGATGCGGCACACCCATCTGCAGGGACAAACTGTCCGGGAGAAGCACCCACTGGTGCCCCACCTGTCAGAGCTGACGCCCAAGCGGCAGTTCACTCAGCAGATCTCGGTAAGGAGGGCGGAGCACACCGAATTCCGTGACGAGGGCTGTGACGAGATGGGCGGGGGTGATGTCGAAGGCGGGATTCCAGGCTCTTGCTCCCGGAGCAGTCAACGGCTGCCCCTGCAACGTGGTGATCTCCTGAGGATCACGCTCTTCAATGGTGATTGCATCACCATCCACAGTCGTGAGATCAATGCTGCTGCCCGGTGCGCAGACATAAAAGGGAATGCCATGTGCCCGAGCCACCAGCGCAAGGTTGTAAGTGCCCACCTTGTTGGCCACATCACCATTAGCCGCAACGCGGTCACAGCCCACCAGCACCGCGTCCACCTCACCACGACGCATCAACAGTCCACTCGCTCCATCCACGATCACTGTGCAGGGGACTCCTAAGCAGCCAAGCTCCCAGGCGGAAAGAGCAGCTCCCTGAAGACGCGGTCGCGTCTCATCGAGCCAGGCATGCCTGAGCAAACCGCGTTGATGGGCCGCTGTGATCACACCCAGAGCAGTACCGATTCCAGCGGTCGCGATGGCTCCGGTATGGCAGTGATGCAGAAGACGGCAATCTGATGGCAACAGGGCAACGCCGTGATCAACCAACCGTTGGGTGAGTCGACGATCTTCAGCCTCTATGTTTTGGGCCAATTCCTGCAGGGCGGCAGGGTCGACAGGGGGATGAGCAGCCTCAGAGTCACGCATCCGGTCGAGAGCCCAACCAAGGTTGACCGCAGTGGGACGCGAAGCGCGTAAAACAGCGATGGCTTCCTCGAGGTCATCCCCTGCACGTGCCGCCAGCACAACACCCCAGGCAGCAGCGATGCCGATAGCGGGTGCACCCCTGACCGCCATCGTGGAGATGGCTTCAGCCACGTCTCGCCAATGACGCAGCGGGAGAATGGCAATGTCGTGTGGAAGGCGGCGCTGATCCAGCAAATCCAGCTGCTCTCCGTTCCATCGCAGACTGGGAGGAAGCATCACCGGGTTCAAGGTGCTCACTCTTCTATAGGGGAGAAAGCGAATCGGTCCTATGCGAAGCGATCAGACAGCGCGAGACAATCTCATCAAGACGATGCTGTTTCTGCACAGTCGGGGCTGGTGTGATGGAACAGGGGGCAACTTCAGTGTTTGCCTTCAACATGATCCACTCCAGTTGCTGATGGCACCCAGCGGAGTCGACAAGGGAAGCGTGCAGGCAGAAGAACTGATCGTTGTTGATGCAAACGGGGCGGTCACTGACGGAAATGGTCGTGCCAGTGCAGAAACAGAATTACATCTATGCATCATGTCTTCAGTGGGTGCAGGAGCCGTTCTGCACACGCATTCCGTCGCAGCCACGGTGTTGTCGCGTGTGCATGGATGCGACGGATTTGTACAACTGGAAGGCTGGGAGATGCTGAAAGGCCTGAATGGGATCAAGAGCCATGAAACAACTCTGGCCATACCAGTGGTTGCCAACAATCAGGACATGCAGCAACTGTCTGCCTCGGTGAAGCCCCATCTCCATGGGCCTGCGTGGGGGATTCTGGTGGCGGGCCATGGTCTTTACGCCTGGGGGGACAGCCTTGAACAAGCGAGACACCATGTGGAAATTATTGAATTTTTACTCTCAGCACATTTGCATTACCAGCAACTCCGCAACACGACACATCAAATCAAGCCGTGAACATTCGCCACCTGCTACTCGACATTGAAGGAACAACGTGTCCGGCAAGTTTTGTCAGTGAAACCTTGTTTCCCTTTGCAAGAGAATCCTTACCGAGATTCGTCGCAAACAACCACAAAGAAAGTAGTGTCAAAGAAATCCTGAAAGCCACTCAACTCGAATGGGATAATGACAACACAGAAGCGAGCCTAAAACTTCAAAGAGAACATGCTTCGAACAAAAACGAAGCCTATGCAGGACTCATCGAGTATCTCCTACACCTGATCAAAATCGACAAAAAATCAACGGCTCTGAAAGATTTACAGGGGAAAATATGGCTAGCGGGCTATCAAAAAGGCGAATTAAAGGCCGAGATCTTTCCGGAGACGGCAGACTGCTTCCAACAATGGATAGGCGAAAAATTACTAATTTCATCGTATTCATCCGGAAGCATTCAGGCACAAAAACTTCTGTACAAGAACACCAACCATGGGGACTTATCCCCATCAATAAACCAATGGTTTGACACCCATACAGGGAACAAAAAGCATTCACTCAGTTACACCAAGATCAGCCAGAAGCTGAAAGCCTTAACCTCAGAAATCCTTTTTATAAGCGACAACCACAAGGAATGCGACGCAGCCAGAGATGCAGGAATGCAGACTTTATTCAGCCTGAGACGTGGCAACCCCGATCAAAACCCAGCAGGACACGCGATCATTCGCAGCTTGACGGAAGTAGTCCACTATTTTTAACCAGCAAACAAAAAAGGTCGGCATTCAACCTCTTTTACGAAGACAGCTGAAGCTAAGGGAAGCCACAAAAAAACCACCTCGCTGGGAGGTGGTTTCTTCGGGGAAGGATGGTGACGGCCAACCGTCAACGCATCACTTC
>CAJWLE010000020.1:0-15329 GCA_913042965.1 uncultured Synechococcus sp. | reverse complement strand
CCCATTCGGGTGACGGATTGCTCGCGGTTGGACGATGCCCTGCTGGTGACGGGCTTCGCCTACGACCGGCATGATCGACTCGACAACAACTACGCCGAGTTCTGCTGGTTCACCCATCGCACCAGGGGCGTCCGCCGCGGAGGGGCCGCTGCCGTTGATCTGGCTTTCGTAGCCGCCGGTCGTCAGGACGGTTACTGGGAACGCGGTCTGGCCCCTTGGGACCTGGCAGCCGGAGTGGCGCTTGTGGAACTCGCTGGAGGAACGATCAGCAATTACAACGGCCAGACGTTTTCCCTGCAGGAAGGACGTGTGGTGGCGTCGGGGCCGAAGCTTCACAAGGCCATCGTTGAGGTTCTGGGCCAGGTGAAACCTCTTTCCGGAACGGATTTCGGTGCACCGGAAGTCACGGCCATGGGATCCTGAAACGTCGCCGAATGATCCGACCATGGCGCTGCAACCCGCTGCCGGCGCAAGAGACCTGAATCCACGTCAAGTGGATGCCAATCGGCAACTCAGCGAAAAACTTGCCGGCGTGTTTCGGATGTGGGGATACGACGAGGTCTCTCCTCCAAGGGTCGAGCGTCTCGACACACTGATGGCGGGTGGTGCCATTGCCAGTTCGGACATCGTGCGACTGGTG
This sequence comes from uncultured Synechococcus sp., assembly GCA_913042965.1. Classification (GTDB taxonomy): domain Bacteria; phylum Cyanobacteriota; class Cyanobacteriia; order PCC-6307; family Cyanobiaceae; genus Parasynechococcus. The sequence goes on along the minus strand of CAJWLE010000020.1, from coordinate 14,689 downwards.
GCGGATGAACCACTGGGTCTGAGACCGGAGATGACCGCTTCGATTGCACGGGCAGCCTGCACCCGACTGGCGACCCGTCCTCGGCCGCTTCGGCTCTGGGCATCCGGAACTGTGTTCCAGTCGCGCGCTGCCGATGAAGGCGGTCATTGCATCGAGGAAAACCTGCAGACAGGCGTTGAGCTGTTCGGCGTGGAGCCGATCGAAGCGGAGATGGAACTGCTGAGCCTGTTGATGGCATCGGTGCAGACCCTGGGCCTGGTTCACGCGCACCGCCCTCGGCTGCTGGTTGGGCACACCGGTCTGATGGATCTCCTGCTCAGCCTGGTTCCGGACCACTTGAACGAGGCCGTACGAACGGCCCTGATCCAGTTCGACCGCTTGGCCCTGGTCGAGTTGGGGCTTTCAGACGATCTGCGAACGACACTGCTGAACCTGTTGAGCTGCCGCGGAACTCCGCAACAGGTTCTCTCAGAGCTGCGCCAGATTTTTGGCACAACCGACTTGTTCGACGATCTCGAGCGCCTCTGCAAACAGCTGGATTCATTCGCCGTTGAACAGGGCATCGCGATCCAGCTGGACCCAACCTTCCAACCCCACTTCGAGCTCTACACCGGCCTGGTGTTTCAGCTGGTTTGTGAGGGCAGTGCAGCGCCTGTTGTGATCGCCCGCGGAGGCCGATACGACGATTTGGTAAGCCGCTGCGGTGCTCCTGCCCAACTCGCTTTTGGGGCAGGGTTCAGCTTTGCTATCGATCCGATCCGGGAATTGCTGAGCGGAGAGGGCACCGTCTCGCCCCTACCCACAGTTCTTGTGGCGTTCTCCCCCAGCTCAAAGCTGGAAGATGGCCTGGCCCGGCAACGCCACTGGCATCAGCAGGGACGCAGTGCCGTGCTGGAACTGCATCCATGCAGCACCCGTGCTGATGCCGAAACCACAGCTCAGAATCAAAATCTCCAGCTGGATTGGCTCGATTCCTAAACTCTGCAGTTCTTCCCGGACGATTGATGGCTCACAGCATCGTGACCGATGTGTGCGAAGGGATCGCGGATTGCATGGATGCCTGCCCGGTTGCCTGCATCGATCAGGGCCAGGGCAAGAACAGGAAGGGAACGGATTACTACTGGATCAATTTCGACACCTGCATCGACTGCGGGATCTGTTTTCAGGTTTGTCCAGTGGAAGGAGCCATCCTTCCCGAGGAACGCCCGGATCTGCAGAAGGTGAGTTGAGCAAGCGCTGCACAGCTGAAGTACGGAGACCTCCACTCCCCAGAGGGTTGAGCAGGTCAGGAACACGTTCTTATGGTCTGTTTTTAACGCGCAAGCCATGGCGGTGATGGACGAACAGGGTCAGATCCAGATCCACACCGAGAACATCTTTCCAATCATCAAAAAGGCCGTTTATTCCGGCCATGAGGTTTTCCTTCGGGAACTGGTGAGCAACGGTGTTGATGCCATCAGCAAACGCCGCATGGCGGCCATGGCTGGCGATTGCAGTGAGGGGGAGGAAGGCTGCATTGGCATCAGGGTTGATCGCGAGGCCAAGACCCTGACCATCAGCGACAACGGCATCGGCATGACAGCCGATGAGGTGAAGCGCTACATCAATCAGGTGGCGTTTTCCAGCGCTGAGGATTTTCTCGAGAAATACAAACAGGAGGACGACGCAATCATTGGCCACTTCGGCCTGGGCTTCTATTCGAGCTTCATGGTTGCCAAACGCGTCGACCTGCTCACACGCTCAGCTCGGCCGGATGGAGATGCCGTGCTCTGGAGCTGTGATGGATCTCCCAATTTCAGCATCAGCGCTGCTGAACGGGACCAACCGGGCACAGACGTGATTCTTCATTTGATGGATGAAGAGCTGGAATATCTCGAACCAGCACGAATCCGCACCCTGATCAACACCTACTGCGACTTCATGGCAGTGCCGGTGCAACTGGAAGGGGAAACAATCAACAAGATGGTGGCACCGTGGCGCAAGAGCGCTCGCGAGCTCACCGATCAGGACTACATCGACCTGTACAACTATCTGTACCCATTCCAGGGTGATCCGCTGCTCTGGGTGCATCTCAATACGGATTATCCCTACAACCTGCAGGGAATTCTGTTCTTCCCGAAGCAGACAGGTCGTGCGGACTGGGAGAAAGGCGAGATCAAGCTGTACTGCAACCAGGTTTTTGTCAGCGATTCCATCAAGGAAGTGGTGCCGCGTTATCTGCTGCCTCTGCGCGGAGTGATTGATTCACCGGATATTCCTTTAAATGTGAGCCGCAGTGCTCTTCAGACCGACCGACGGGTGCGATCCATCGGAAATTTTGTTGCAAAAAAAGTGGCAGATCGACTGCGCTCACTCAAAAAAGACGATCCCAAAGCCTATGCTGAAGCCTGGGATTCTCTGGCTCCATTCGTCAAAATCGGCGCCATGGAGGATGAGAAGTTTGCCGATCAGGTGGCGGAACTGATTCTGTTCGGCACCACAGCCAAGATGGATTCAGAGGGCGAAGATGCTGATCCAATCGCAGTTGAAAACAGGTCTTACACCACTCTGGAGGGATATCGCAGCCGCCTCGACGGCGACAACAACAAGCGTGTGCTGTACAGCACGGATGACATCGCCCAGGCCGGAGCTCTGAACCTGTGGACATCCCAGGGGGTGGAGGTGCTGAAGCTGGAAACCGTGATCGACACCCAGTTCATCCCATGGCTGGAACAGCGTCACGGTGAACTCAACTTCCAGCGCGTCGATGCGGAACTGGACGAAAGTCTGCGCGAAAATGACACTGAGCTGGCTGATCAAGACGGCACAACGGAATCTGATCGTCTGAGGGATCTGATCAAGGAGGCCCTGAGCAACGACAAAGTGACGATCCAGGTTCAGGCTCTGAAAGGGGATGCAGCACCTCCGGCCATGATCCTTCTTCCCGAGCAGATGCGTCGGCTGAACGACATGGGTGCCCTGATGGAGCAGCGACTCCCAGGGCTGCCCGACCATCACGTTCTGTTGGTGAACCGCCGTCACCCATTGGTGGAAGGATTGCTCAAACTCAAATCAGGCAGCGTTCTGGTGGGAGACAGCGGCACATCCCCCACGGAAGTTCTGGCCAAGGACCTCTCGAGACATCTCTATGACATGGCTCGGCTCAGCGTTGGCGGACTCGAACCCAATGAGCTCGCAGGATTCCAAACCCGCAGTTCGGAGTTGATGGGAACCCTGATGCAGCGGGGAATGTAAAAACTCCTTTTGATAAGATCATTGTTTGGATCTGTTGATCAGGTCCAGACAATCTCCAGCAGAAGGACGACGTCATGTCTCGGGTGTGCCAGCTCACAGGAACTCGCGCCAACAACGGCATGGCAGTAAGCCATTCCCACATCCGCACCAAAAAGCTGCAGCAGGCCAATCTGCAGAACAGGCGCCTCTGGTGGGCTGAAGGCAAGCGCTGGGTGAACCTGCGGGTGACCACCCGTGCCCTGAAAACCATCCAGAAGAAAGGTCTTGGCGCCTATGCCAAGTCCCTTGGCATTAATCTGGCCAAGCTCTGAATCAAGGATCAGCGTGCGTAGACGAGACCTTCTCATCAACGCCGGTCTACTTGTTTCAGCACTGTCTCTTGCACCCTCGAAAGCTCAGGCTCTCGGGGGTGTTGTGCTGAAAAGCGGAGAACCGGTTCCAGATTTCGATCTTCCCGGCTCAAGCCGCTCGGAACCCGATCGAGAGCGATGGAGCAGCAAAGACTTACGGGGCCGCTGGCTTGCGGTGTACTTCTATCCCCGGGACTTCACCGGCGGATGCACGATTGAAGCAAGAGGGTTCGAAGCTCTTCATCAGGAATTTTCTGCGGCCAACACTGAAGTGATTGGCATCAGCGCCGACAGTGTTGATGACCATGAGTCGTTCTGCGACAGCGAAGGGCTCAGCTTTCCGCTTTTATCCGACCCGGATGGTGTGGTGAGCAAGGCATACGGCTCATGGATGGCTCCTTACTCGCTACGGCACAGCTTTTTAATTGATCCGGAAGGAATTCTGCGCGAACGCTGGGTGGCCGTGCGACCCAGCGGCCATGCCAAAGAAGTGCTTGAGACCATCCAGGCTCTTCAAAGCACAGCGATTTGACAGATGGGCGCTCTCATGAAAAGGTGCGCAATAAAAGTTTGGTTATATGACCATCGAGGGAAAAAGTCCTTTCATCATTCTCTACCACCGGACTCCCTTCGACGAATCAAGAAATCAGGAAGGAAAGAGAATCTGGGTTGATCAGAAAAGTCCTAACGGAATCATTCCAACCCTGAGGAATCTGTTTCGAACCAGCAGTGATGGCACCTGGATCGCATGGAGGCGTTCGGAGTCACCTTCAGACCTCGAAACCGAGCGCATCGAAATGTCCAATCCTGCGACATTTACGCTGTGCAGAATTCCATTAAGTGATGAACAAATTTCAAGCTTTTATCACATCACTTCCAAGGAATGTTTCTGGCCAATACTGCACACCTTCCCAACGTATTTCAACGTCAATAACGCTAATTGGGAAATATTTGAAGTCGTCAATCGATGTTTCGCCGATGCCGCCTGTGCTGAAGCCGCTGAGGGGGCAACGGTCTGGGTTCACGATTACAACCTCTGGCTGGCTCCAGGCTTCATTCGGGAGAAGCGTCCCGACCTGAAAATCGCCTTTTTCCACCACACACCATTTCCCAGCAACGACGTTTTTGCGATTCTTCCCTGGCGGGAACAAATCCTTGAAAGCCTCCTCTGCTGCGATGTGGTGGGATTTCATATCCCCAGATACACCGAAAACTTTGCCCGTGCAGCCACCACGTTGGTCGGGGCAAGACGGGGGCCCAAACAACCGGTGGATCAAAAATTCATCACCGTTGGAACCGCCCTTGCTGAAGGCAGCGTGACGGACCATCTCAACCACGGTGGTCGACAGATTCAGCTCCTGAGTTCACCGGTGGGAACCTCTCCCGATGTGATCCAGAAGTTGTGCTGGAGCGCACCAGTTGAAAGCCATGGCGAAATGATCGTTCAGGACACGAAAAAAGGTCGGAAACTAATCCTTTCAGCCAGCAGGGTCGATTACACCAAAGGCAACGAGGAGCTTCTCTTGGCCTTTGAGCGACTGCTTGAGCGCCGCAGTGATCTTCATGGTGAAGTTGTGCTGATGCTGGCCTGCGTTGCCGCGACCAGCGGGATGAAGATCTACGAGGAAACGCAACGATCGATCGAAGAAATGGCCGGACGAATCAACGGTCGCTTCAGTCAGATTGATTGGGTTCCTGTGCGGTTCTCCACACGGCGGATTCCCTACGAAGAAATGGTGGCCTGGTTCTGCCATGCCGACATCTGCTGGATCACGCCACTGCGCGACGGTCTCAATCTGGTTGCCAAGGAATACGCAGCCGCCCGACGCAACCGTGGGGGTGTGCTTGTGCTGTCTGAATTCACTGGGGCCTCCGTAGTGCTCGAGGGCGCCGTGCTGACCAACCCCTACTCGAACCACCGCATGGATGAAGCCATCGAGTCAGCGATTGAGATGCCTGAAGACGAGCAGCGCCAGCGGATGGAACACATGTCTGGAGCCGTCGAGGCCTACACCGTTCGCGACTGGGCCGATGAACAGCTTGCTGGTTTACGGGCCCCCATCAACGTCGGCTGATGCCGTTGATGCGTCGCCTGCTGTTGATGCTGATGGGTCTGCTGCTGGCAGGCTCCATTGGCTGGAGCAGCGTGCATCGCCCAGAGCAGGTCACCATCCTGATGCCGGCGCCCTTTGTCGATGCAACAGCCGATCAGGTGAAGCGGTTCAACGCCGAAAACAACGGCCGCATCGCGTTGAACGTCATCAGAGGGCCAAGGGACACCGAATCCATCTCGGATCTGGCCATCAGCAGTCTTCTTCTGGGGACGCCTCCCTTTGATGCGCTGCTGGTCGACGTCACCTGGCTGCCGAAATATGTGGCCGCTGACTGGCTGCAACCCTTGGATCCCTGGTTTGACAGCGACGACATCGAATCGCTGGTGGCCGGTGCCCAGCTGGGCAACAGCGTCGATGGCGCCCTGTATCGCTGGCCGTTCGGTGCCGATGTGGGTCTGCTCTACTGGCGAAAGGACCTGATGCCAGAGCCACCTCAAACCGCCGAGGAGCTCATACAGATCGCCCAGAATCTGCGAGCCGAAGGCAGGGTCAAAGAGGGTTTTGTCTGGCAGGGACGCCAGTACGAAGGCCTCAGTTGCAACTTTGTGGAATTCCTCAGCGCCTTCGGGGGCACATGGCTCGATCCTGAGACAGGGCAGCCAACGTTCGATTCGGAAGCAGCCCGTCTGACAGCGCATTGGATGCAACAACTGATCACCCAGGGAACAAGCCCCCTGGCGGTGAGCAATTACTCCGAACCTGAAACCCTTCAGGCGTTCAAATCGGGCGATGCAGCGCTGATGCGCAACTGGCCCTACGCCTGGGCTGAGCTGCAGTCCGACAGCAGCGCCGTCAAGGGGCGCGTTGGTGTGACAACCATGGTGGCCCAACCCGGAGCATCTCCTGCCGCAACACTGGGGAGCTGGGGATTCAGCCTGCTGCGCGGAAGCCCACACCAGCAGGCCACTGCCGAAGCGATTCGCGCCCTCACCAGCCCGGATGCGCAACGGGACCGTTTCTTAAGGCAGGGCTACACCCCCACCCATGCCGCCCTGTTCCACGATCCGGAACTTCTGGAGGCATCACCTGTGCTGCCTCAGTTGGAAGAGGCACTATCCATTGCGGAGCCTCGCCCGATCACACCGGTCTATGCGCAGATGAGTGATTTGCTCCAACGCCAGCTCAGTGGCTTGCTCACTGAAAAGCGCGATCCCGATCAGGCCATGGATCAACTGCAAGGCGCAACGCTCACGTTGCTGCGCTCGGCTGGAGGCGTGTCGTGAACGGGTTGCTGGCCCTCCCAGCTCTCCTGCTGATGGCGTTGGTGTTCGGCTGGCCGATGCTCCGTTACAGCTGGCTGAGCATGCACGCCAGCTCCGTCCTCACTGGCCTGGAACCGGTATCCAATCAAGGTGCCAACTGGATTCGGCTGCTGGAGGATGCCCGCTTCTGGCAGGACGCATGGCAGACACTGCGCTTCGGCGCTGTGTCCGTGGGGCTGGAGATTGTGCTGGCTCTGGCCATGGCGCTGCTGCTGGACCAACGCTGGCGCGGGCGCGGGGTGGTTCGGGCCTTGAGTCTGCTGCCATGGGCACTGCCCACCACGATGATGGCGCTTGGTTGGCGTTGGATCTTCAACACTCCATACGGGCCTCTGGAGCAGATGGCCCAGTCCGCAGGACTGTCACCCCTGAATCTTCTCTCCAATCCCGACTGGACGTGGTTAGCCACGGTGATGGCCGACGTCTGGAAGACAACCCCCTTCATCACGCTGTTGTTGTTGGCAGGCCTCCAGACCATTCCCGATGATCTCTACAGCGCCTTTCGGCTGGAGGGAGGCAAGACACGCCAGGCCCTCACCGCGATCACATTGCCCTTGCTGACTCCCTACATCCTGATCGGCATTCTGTTTCGCACCGCCCAGGCCGCAGGCGTGTTCGATCTGATTCAGGTGCTCACAGGCGGCGGCCCTGCTGGCAGCACTGAAAGCATCGCTCAATACGCCTATCTCAATGCGATGCGTTTTCTCGACTTTGGCTACAGCGCCACGGTGATGCTGGCCGGCTTTGTGCTGCTCAGCCTGGTGATTTTCACAGCCGCTGTTCTGCTGCAGATCAGCGGGCTTTTTCGCCCACTGAAGTCATGAACAGATCCCGACCGTTCTGGATCGCACTGTTGCTGATCTGGTCTTTGCTGCCAATGCTCTGGCAGCTGATCACATCGTTGACGAGCAGCGACGCACTGGTGAACGCCGATATTCCTTTTCAGCAACGGTGGACCCTGGCTCATTACCGCGAACTGCTGAGTGGTGATCCGCCCTTCTGGCGTTACCTGTTCAACAGCTCTCTTGTGGGCGGCTTGTCAACTCTGCTCACCCTGCTGCTGGCGGTGCCGGCTGCCTACGGCATCGCGCGGATGGCTCCGGCCTCCCGAAGGACGATCAGAACAGTTGTTGGGGCCGCAGCGCTGTTTCCCTATGTGCTGTTGTTCCTGGCACTGCTGGAATTGGCACGAGAATTTCAGATGGGAAACAACCTTCTAGCCATCGCTTTGCCCTACGCCGGTCTGGCGCTTCCGCTGGCGCTGCTGTTGCTGATCTCGGCCTTCGAGGGTCTCCCGAATGAGCTCGACGATGCGGCACGCCTGGAAGGCCTCGGTCTGCTGGATCGATTGCGCTGGGTGCTGATGCCGCTGATCGCACCAGCCACCGCCAGCACCGGAATTCTGGTGTTCCTGTTCGCCTGGAATGAATACCCGATCGCACTCACCTGGTTGAGTCGTGATGATCTGCTCACCCTTCCGGTCGCCATGGCGCGCATCGCGGGATCGTCGATCTATGCGGTCCCCTATGGGGCCTATGCCGCTGCCACGGTGCTGGGTTCCCTGCCCCTGCTGGTCTTGGTGCTGCTCTGTCAGCGACAGATCGTGGCAGGTCTCACCAATGGAGCTGTGAAGGGCTGATGCTGAAGCTGAACACACTCGGAAAGCGTTATGGCTCCCGCTGGATCCTGCGGGATCTGAACCTTGAGGTTCTGACCGGTGAATGTGTGGCTCTGCTGGGGCCGAGCGGCTGCGGCAAGAGCACCGCCCTTCGCTTGATCGCTGGACTGGAACATCCGGATGAAGGCGGGATCGAACTGGAGGGCCGCTCCCTGGACGGCATACCGGCGGAGCGACGACGCATTGGCATGGTGTTTCAGAGCTATGCCCTTTTTCCGCACCTGAGCGTCCGGGAGAACCTGGACCTGGGCTTGAAGATCAGGGGGATGGCTCCTGCGAAGCGTCGGGAGCAGATCGATGCTGTCCTGAGCACGGTTCAACTGGTCAACGAAGCGGACCGGCGCCCCGAGCAATTGTCAGGCGGTCAGCGGCAACGGGTGGCCCTCGGCAGAGCCCTTCTGCGCAATCCGAGTGTTTATCTGCTGGATGAACCGATGAGCAACCTGGATGCCCAGTTGCGCGATGAACTGCGCCCAGAGCTCCGACGTCTGATTCTGCAGGGACCACAACCGGTGCTGTACGTCACGCACGACCAGCAGGAAGCAATGGCTCTTGCCGATCGCATCGCCGTGCTGCGAAACGGACGCATCGAACAGATCGGTACACCGCAGGAGCTGTACCTCAAACCCGCGACACGGTTCGTCGCAGGGTTCATCGGTCGCCCCCAGATCAACTGGTTGAACAAGACGAACGGACCATCCATCGGAATCCGACCGGAGCACCTTCGCCCGGATGAAAACGGTGATCGCTGCAGGGTGATCGGACGGGAGTGGCTTGGGGCCAATCAGCTCTTGCTGATGGAGAGCGCCGCTGGCCAGCTGCAGATGCTTTGTTCAGCTGACTTTCAACCCGGCGAACATCTTGGTGTGAGCTGGTCGCCACTGGACGAGCACCATTTCGATCCGATCAGCGAACAACGCCTCAGCTCCTCCTAAAGCAGTTGCAACGCCTGACGGAGCCGTTTCCCATGACGCGAAACATCCCTACGGATCGTCTCGATGCCGTCCTTGGACGGAGGCTGATCCGCCGTTTCGTTCCACTGCTCAGCAAGGGTTGCTGCATCGGGAAGCTGAGCCAAAGGCAGCCAGGGAATACCGGCCATGTCCGCGGCGGCTTCCACCTTGGGGTCGTAACTGAGGGCAGCGATGGGACATCCAGCCAGACGGGCCAGAACCAGAGCGTGTAATCGCATCGGAATCACAAGGCGCGCCGTGCGTACCTGCTCAAAGACCGTGCTCAGTTCTGTGGGGACAACGGTGTGGCTGCGATGGAGAAGGCTCTCTGGAATGAGTTTCTGCTCCCGCAGTGAGGGAAGCAGCGGGGCGTCCTGTTCCTGATGAAACGCCAGCCAACACACCGGAGCATCGAGTCGGTCCGCCACAGCGGCCAGAGCTTCCAGCAAAGAGCACCATCCCTGCGAATCCAGCAGCGGCGTTGGTCGCCAGCTCAGAACGATGGAGCCCCCCCCTACCCACTCCTTCTGAGGCAGCTGCCACACCGGATCTGGGGCGACATCCATCGTGAGGTTCGGGGCCCAGCGTTTCGCAACAGAGAACGATGTCTGATCGCGCCAGCTGGCACTGCTGCACAACGGGAGCATCATGCGAACCAACCAGCGGCTGATGGGCCGATGCAGAGGTCCAAGACCCTGCCCCCAAAGCAGAACAGGGCGTCGTCGCAATCGGGCCGTTGCAATCAGAACGAGGTAATAGATCAGGCTTCGAAAGCTTGTGCTGTCTTGCAGCAAACTGCCGCCGCCCAGCACAACCGCATCAACCGTTCCGACGGCCGCGACAACCGCTTGAAGCGAGCGCCGATTCACCCTCCTGGCCGAAGGACAGAGCTGATGGAGAACGTTGCCATCACTGGCGGTGATCAACAACCGACAGCCGGCTGGAAGATCCTCGAGCAAAACGGTGAGCAGCGCATCGTCACCGAGATTTTTTTCGCCGTAATAACCGCAGAGCAGGAGCGTCGCAGCGGAACGATCAACCACCGACGCACCTGGAATTCATCGTCATTATCCGCTTCGCAGCTTGTTTAGGGTCGACCCATGCATGCTTTATCTCTCGGGACCTGGTGGATCCACGTCGCCTCGGTGATCGAGTGGAGCGTTGCCATCGTGCTGATCCAGAAGCGAGGGCTGACAGGCCTTGCCCTGGCGATGCTTCCGGCTCTGATCAGCGCCATGGCGGCATGCACCTGGCATCTCTACGACAACAGCGAAACCCTTCGTCCACTAGTGACACTGCAGGCCGCCCTCACCCTCACGGGGAACATCGCGCTTGCCTGGGCTGCTTGGCAGCTGCTGAACCGACCCGCGCCTGAGTGAGCCACCCATGGATCCAGCACCACTCTTCGCCCTTTCTCTGCTGCCTTATCTGCTGTTTCTGCGCTGGATTCAACGCAGTGGAACCCTGCCCTCCCTTGCAGTCTGGGGGTTTCGCCTCACACTTCTGTTCGTCCTGGTCACCATCGTTGCTGCCGTCCTAGCCCAACGCTGCTGTCAGGCAGAGCTGGTGGATGTGGACGCACTTCACGGAGGTGCCGAGGCCTTTCTCACCCTCGGCAATGCGGTTCTTGTGATCGGGTTATGGCAGCAAGATCAACAGAGGGTGAACAACTCTTAAGAGAGCCCGCTGCAAATGCTTCATTTGCGAGAAAATATGGTGTCGCTCTGTGGTTCGAATGCTGTCTCCTCTGCTCGCCATCGCACCCGCAACAGTGAGCTGGTCTCCCAAGGTCGCCGTGGTGATGATCGTCTGCAACGTGATCGCCATCGTTGTGGGCAAAGCCACCATCAAGCACCCCAACGAAGGTGCCAAGTTGCCGAATCCAGCCTTCTTCGGCGGAATGGGCCATGCCGCTCTGCTGGGAACCACCAGCCTGGGCCACATCATCGGCATCGGCGCTATTCAGGGCATGGCTGCCCGCGGCATGCTCTGAAGAGAGTCCCCTTCAGCGCAAATAGGGAAGCAATCTCCAGCCATAGCGCTCGAAGCGGTAATCAAACAGCAGTTCGGACAGGTCTTCAGCCGAGGCCTGTTCGGACAATCCGCTGATGAGTCGGTCCATGCGCTCATCAGCGGAATTGTTGTTGAGCCCCCACCAGGTTCTGCGTGCCAGTCGATTGGAGACGCCCCACCGCCAGTTGAACAGGCGCTTCAAACTCAGCTGGTAGTCCTGCAGCGTCGCTCCAGAGACAAGACACTCCGCCAGAACATCGGCGCTGTCCATGGCATGGCGAATGCCTTCCCCTCCAAGAAGATTGGCTGTGCTCGCCGAATCACCCACTGCGCGAAGCACCCCTGACCCAGACGTCTCTCGACGGTTGACCGTGCTGGAAACAAGGCCTCCATGGCGGTCCAGAACAGGCAGTTGATCCAATCCAAAACGATTGAGCAATCGCTTCAATGCTGTGTTGATCGAAGCCCGCGGCCCAGTGGGTGGAGCCAAGCGGCAGATCCCCACCTTCAGCTGGTGATCACCCATGGGAAAAACCCATCCATAGCCGTGCGGTATCCACTGGCTGCCGAGCATGAAGCTGAGCCGGTCCCTCCATCTCGCCGTGGTTCGGTCATTTCCTTGAAGCAACCACTCGCTTCCCTCCCCGGAGAGAAGCGGATCCTCTGGAGAATCAACCTCAACTCCGGCCTGGCGCAGCAGAACACGACGCGCCCCGGTCGCATCCACCAGGTGAGAGCACACCCGCTCTTCACTGGCTTCGCCGTTGGCCTGAATCCTCACCACGGCACTGTCTGCGTCAAGCCGCAGCAGTCGCACGCGTCGCCCCGGCAGCAGCTCCACACCGGCCTGCACGGCCTCGCCCCATAACCAGGACCTGAAGGCAGCGAAGTCGAGCACAACCCCGAGGGCATCATCAGACCACCACTGGTGTTCCACTCCCGCAGGGTTGAGTAACTGCCACCCCCACCAGTGCGCTGAACGACACGCCTGTGGAATGCAAAGACGGTTGGCATCCCTCAGCGGCAATGCGCCGCTGGAATAAGCGTTGCGCCTTGGATCCGGTAACGGATCAGCCAGAGTGACGCGCCAGCCGGAACGTGCCAGACGAATGGCTAGATGACAGCCAGCCGGTCCAGCACCGGCAATCAAGGCCTGCAAGGACAGGGTCTCCGATCAGGCCTTGACGGATTGAACAGCCTTGCTGCTTGCCGTGAAGGCAGGACCACTGAGCTTGAAGCGGCTCTGAATTCGCTCAGCCATCTGCACCGGGGTCAGACCGAGTGCCTCCTTGCTTTGTTGAGGGCTGGCGTGATCCACCAGTTGATCGGGGATGCCGATGCGCAGCATCGATACGGGGATGTCGTGATCGGAGAACGATTCGAGCACCGCAGCGCCGAATCCTCCAGCCACAGCCCCCTCTTCCATCGTGACAACCCGTTTGATCCTGGTGGCAAGCGGATGCAGCAACTGCTCATCGAGGGGACGCATGAAACGACCATTCACCACCGTGGTGGACAAGCCGATCTCCTCCAGCAGCGTCGCGGTTGCCAAGGCGGGATGCACCATGGCGCCATAGGCCACGATCAGCAGGTCATCTCCCTCCCGGAGCAATTCACCACGCCCAATGGGCAGGGATTCCCAGCCCTCTTCCATCAGGGGCATGCCGACACCCGACCCACGCGGAATACGCAGGGCCGTGGGGCCATCGTGCTCAAGGCAGGTCACGAGCATGCGCTGCAGTTCAGCCTCATCCTTGGGCGCCATCACCGTGAAATTGGGGATTGCACGCATGTAGCTGATGTCGTATTGGCCCTGATGGGTGGGGCCATCAGCACCAACGATGCCGGCACGATCGAGAACAAAGGTGACGGGCAGTTTCTGGATACCAACGTCGTGAATGAGCTGATCGAAAGCACGCTGAAGGAAGGTGCTGTAGATCGCCACCACGGGCCTCAGACCTTCGCAAGCCATGCCCGCTGCGAGGGTGACAGCGTGCTGCTCCGCGATCCCCACATCCACATACTGGGACGGAATGGCCTTCTGAAGAAGGTCGAGACCTGTTCCCGTCGCCATCGCCGCTGTGATGCCGATCACCCGGCTGTTCTGCTCACAGAGCTTGACGAGGGTTTGACCGAAAACCTTGCTGTAGCTGGATGGCTTGGGGGATTTTGAGGGAATCGCCTTGCCGGTGTTCAGGTTGAAGGCCGACTGTGCGTGATACCCGACCTGATCCGCCTCGGCATAGGGATATCCCTTGCCCTTCTTGGTGACGACATGAACAAGAACCGGTCCACCCTCTCGGTGAGCGGCCTGGAAGGTCCGCATCATCGCGCCGATGTCATGACCGTCGATCGGCCCCATATAGGTGAAGCCAAGCTCCTCGAACACCGCACCGATCTTGGGAACGGCCAGGCGACGCATGCTGCCCTTGAGGCGGTTCAGCTCATCCGGCAGCTCTCCACCCATGAAGGGGAGATTGCGCATGCTCTCCTCAACGCTGCCGGAGAGGAACTGCATCGGCGGGCTGAGGCGGGCCCGATTCAGGGCATGCGACAAGGCTCCCACTGGCGGGGAGATCGACATGTCGTTGTCATTCAGCACCACAAGAAGTGGAGTCTGAGGCAAATGGCCCGCATGGTTGATCGCCTCCAAGGCCATCCCCCCCGTCAGCGCGCCATCGCCGATGACCGCGACGCAGCGGAAATCCTCTCCGCGGTTATCACGGGCCATCGCCATCCCAAGAGCGGCGGAAATGGAAGTGCTGGCGTGGCCGGCGCCGAAATGGTCAAATTTGCTTTCTGAACGCTTGAGATATCCGGCAACTCCGTTCTGTTGACGGAGACTGTCGAAATCTTTGAAACGACCGGTAATCAATTTGTGGGGATAGGCCTGATGCCCCACATCCCACACAACTTTGTCTCGATCCAGATCGAGCGTCTGATACAAGGCCAGGGTGAGTTCAACCACACCAAGGCCAGGTCCAAGGTGGCCACCGCTGGTGGAGACAACTTCGAGATGACGTTCGCGGATCTGCCGAGCGACATCCTCAAGCTGAGACAAGCTCAGGCCGTGCAGCTGATTCGG
>CAJWLE010000019.1:0-16199 GCA_913042965.1 uncultured Synechococcus sp. | reverse complement strand
CGTCTTCAGTTTGGCTCAGCAGCCCACCGCTAGCTTGATGTGGAGGGGAATTAGCTCAGTTGGTAGAGCGCTGCGATCGCACCGCAGAGGTCAGGGGTTCGAATCCCCTATTCTCCATCGGTATGTCTTCTAGGCGAGGTCCATTCACCGTCGGGCTCGGGGTCGTGGTGACGCTGGCAACCCTGGCCAGACCGGAAGCTCTGGTGACCTTCACGATTCTGATTTTGGCCACGGACCTGGGCCGATCGAACCGCTGTCCGGTCACTTTGGACCTCCCATGGGGTAAAAGGGAGCAGTGAATTGCACCAAGGTCGATGTCGCAGTCGAAGCGTGAGCAGGTCGTCAGCCACCTGCGATACATCCGTCAGGAACTGCGGGAAATGCATCAGGGTGTGATGGAAGACGGTCTGCTGCCTGAGGCAGGTGAGGTACGCGGTGTGATGGCTCAGATGGAGGCGCTGCTCGAGCTGCTCGAAGGCAAGTCGTCCCGAAAAGCGAAAGCGGAATCCAGCTGAACGGGGCATCACCACAAGCGTTCCAGAAACAACCTGCCTGTTTTGGAGATACGCCAGCCGCAGGGTGTCGAAGATGGACATCCGCCGCAGTTGGGGTAAACCTGTTTCACAGCGCTGGGCGGATGATGGGGATCGCCATCCCTGCCTCTCCCACCGGAACGGATGGCACATCGCTCACAGTCCACCCGTCTTCATCAACGCTTCGGCCAACTGCCGGCAGACCTTGAAGTCTGGGCTACAAATCCCTGGCGTCGGCTATCGCTCTACACAATCGTTCTGCTCTCAGGCTTCTTGCTGGGAAGTGCCATTACTGCCGTTGCAGGCGTGCTGGGCCAGCTTGACCCGGTTGCTGCCCTGCTGGTGGTGATCGGCACTGAACTCACCATCCGGGCTCGTTCAGACCGATGGTCGTCCCTCATTCGTCAGCTCTTAAACCTGGGACGGATCGGATTCCTTTACGGACTGTTTCTCGAAGGATCCAAGTTGCTCTAGCGACAAGCGCGGACAAATCCAAACACCATTCATACCCTTCAATCAGATCGCCGTCGCTGAGCCATGGCCGGTGCCCATTTCTTCCTGGAGTTGGAGCCACCGGAGGAACACCTGCGCAATGTCCCTCACGTGGTGATCGTCGGTGGGGGATTCGCCGGCATCCACGCCTGCAAAGCACTGGCCAAGGCGGACGTGCGCATCACGCTGATCGACAAGCGCAACTTCAATCTTTTCCAGCCCCTTCTGTACCAAGTTTCGACGGGCCTGGTTTCCCGCGGCGATATCGCAACACCTCTGCGTGAGCTGGTTGGCAAGCAACGCAATGTGCAGGTCTTGCTCGGCGAAGTGACGGACCTCCATCCCGAAGGGAAACAGATCGTCTTCAACGGAAAGGCCTACAGCTACGACCATCTGGTGCTGGCCACCGGATCCGGCAGCACCTTTTTTGGCCACGACGATTGGCGCACCTTTGCTCCGCCGATGAAGATCCTGGAGCACGCCGAGGAGATCCGTCGGCGCCTGCTGATGGCCATGGAACAGGCGGAGCAAACACCGGATCCCAGCGCACGGCAGTTTCTCCAGACCGTGGTGATTGTTGGAGCCGGCCCCAGTGGCTGCGAAATGGCTGGAGCGGTCTCTGAGCTGATGCGTTGGGCACTCAACAATGCCTTCAAACAGCTTGATCCGAACAAAACGAGGATCGTGCTGGTGGATCCCGGTGAACGCGTGCTCCGGGCGATGCCTGCTCAGCAGTCGGAAGCGGCCCTGGCGTCACTGCAACGCGATGGGATCGAATTCATGGCCCAGAGCCGCGTGCAGACCATGCGTCCAGGGGAAGTCATCATCGGGACGCCTGACGGAGACCGTCGAATCCAGGCCGCCACTGTGATCTGGACAGCAGGCGTACGCCCCTCCCATCTCGGCAGCAAACTCGCCGAAGCCACTGGTTGCGCTTTGGACAAGGGAGGTCGTGTCGTGGTGCAACATGATTTTTCGATCCCTGAGCATCCCGAGATCCGCGTCGCGGGAGACCTCAGCAATTACAGCCACACCATCAACGGCAAGCCAATGCCTGGCATGGCGGCTCCGGCAAAGCAGGCCGGCACGTTCATCGGCAAAGACATCGCCGCGATCGTCGCCAACCGTTCCCGTCCAACCTTCAACTACTTCGATTTCGGGAGCATGGCCGTGCTCGACCGTGCCACCGCCGTGGCCGATCTACGGGGCCTGCGTTTCTCCGGAGGTGTGGGCTGGCTTCTTTGGGCCTTTGTCCACCTGGTGCTGATCCCCGACTGGGAGAACAGGATCACACTGTCGGTGAAATGGATCTTCGCCCTGCTGACACAACAGCGCGCTGCGATTTTGCTCACAGGCATGCCTAGCCAGCACATGGCACTGGATGCGGTGGACGCCCATTTCCCCATGAAGGCTGGGGAGGGGGTGTCCATCGCCGAACCCGATGCCGCCCTGAAAGCAGCGATGGATTACTACTCACATCAAATGAGCAGACCGCCACTCAGCGGTCAGCCTCCAACTCAGGAACTCCTCGACACGAGCGATGGCTCGGCCGCGGATTCTGCCGCTGCCATTAAGTAAAGAAGCGCCATCCGCGTCGGCACCCCATTGCGAACCTGCTCCTCCACCAGGCAGATCGAAAGATCGTCCAATAAGGCACTGGTCATCTCAACACCCCTGTTCACCGGACCTGGATGCAGCACCGGAACCAGCTGACCGCAGAGCTTGAGCCGGTCATGGCTGAGGCCGTAATCACGGTGGTAACGCGAGAGGCTGGTGAGGAGCTGCTGACCCATCCGTTCCTTCTGCAGTCGCAGAGTCATCACGGCATCCACACCAGGCAACGCCCGCTCCAGCCTTCGCTCCACCCGAATGGTTCCGCGCTGTGCCACCGGATCGAAAGACTGGCCAGGAGGCGGAGACTCCACAAATGCCCTGAAGTCATCCGGAAGAAGACTGGGCGGCCCGCACAACACCACATCAGCGCCACAAGCGGTCAAAGCCCAGAGATTCGATCGGGCCACCCGTGAATGCAGGATGTCCCCAACAATCGCGATGCGTTTGCCCTGCAGGGCTTCCGGGCTTGGATGGTCAGGTGCGAAATGTCGCGCCAGGGTGAAGAGATCCAGCAATCCCTGGCTGGGATGGCTGTGCAATCCATCCCCACCATTCAGCACAACCGTGCGTTCTCCGGCCGCGTCGAGATCGCGAGCCAGCTGCTCCGGAACAGCTGTTGACCGATGCCGGACCACCAGAACATCAGCGCCCATCGCCACATAGGTGCGGGCTGTATCGAGCACACTTTCACCCTTGCTCAGCGAACTGCTTGAAGGGGAAAAACTCATCACATCGGCCGAAAGGCGCTTGGCCGCCAGTTCAAAACTGCTGCGGGTGCGAGTGCTGGGTTCAAAAAAAAGCGTGGCCACAAGCCTCCCCTGCAATGCCGGAAGCTTGCGCGCACCGGTAACAGGCAGCGAACGGAACCGCTCAGCCAGCTCAAGCACTGCGGCGTAATCCTCGCTGGAAAACGACGCAAGATCGAGAATGTGGCGATGCTGCCAACCGTTCACCAGCCGTCCACCTCCCTGGGAGCCCAGGCCTGATCAGGAACAGGCTGGCGATCGCCCTTGGCACGACGGCTCACGCTGCGGCTGGCGCGCAGATACCAGCGCAAAGGGAGCTCATTCCCTTCTGAGATGCCGATGCGTGTTGTCGTCACGAGGTCAGGGCTGACGATGGAAGCAGGCCTTGGTGCCAGCCAAACTCCATGTTCGCCTGTCGCTGGTCGCCTGTCATCGCTGCGATCCATCCCGAAACGACGGGCCAGCAACCCCGGGCCAGCGGCCACCCGCTCCGGCTCGGCCGGCAGAGCCACTGCGCGCATCAACACACCATTGGCCCACTCCGGCCGATCGGTGACCACATTCACGCAGTGGTGAATTCCGTAGCTCACATACACGTAAAAGCGCCCTGGAGGTCCGAAGAGCGTTTCGTTTTGAGGAGATCTGCGCCGATAGCCATGGCAAGCGGGCTCATCCTGGGAATAGGCCTCTGTTTCCACAATCACACCCCAAAGCATGTCGCCATTGGGCTGGCGTTTCACCAACCTGCAGCCCACCAGTTCAGGGGCGACGTCCTGAGCAGGGCGGCAAAAGAATTCAGATGGAAGAGCGTTCATCCTGCTGACAGGGTGGCACCACACCGCCAGGCTTGAGCTGCAACACCCAGCTCAGTGTGAGAACTGCTCTCGAGGCGCGCCGCGACGGGGTGTTCCTGTTGCTTGCAGGGTTGTTCCTTGGAACCTTGGGAATGCTCAACATTCTCGGGCTGACCCGATTTCTGCAACTAGGGCAGATCGGCCCATGGCCCGTGGTGGTCGCTGTTGGAGCTCTTCCCTATCCAGTGACCTTCCTTTGCACCGATTTGATCAGCGAACTCTGGGGGGAAACCAGAGCCAACCAACTGGTCTGGGTGGGTTTGCTGTTGAACGGATGGGTGCTTCTGATCCTTTGGCTCGGAGGCCTGCTACCAGCCATGAGTGGCAGTGACGACACCACCTTCCGCACGATTCAACAACTGAGTTTCGGCTCAGTTGGCGCATCGATGGTGGCCTACCTGAGCGCACAGTTCATCGACGTACGACTGTTTCATTTCTGGAAAAAGCTCACCAATGGCCGTGCCCTCTGGCTGCGAAACAATGGATCCACCGTCATCAGCCAACTGGTCGATACCAGTGCGGTGGTGATGATCAGCCATTACGGAGCCCACGTTCTGCCGATCCGTGCCGGAGAAGAGGTGGTTCCACAATTGATCGCTTTCATCGGCAGCGGCTACCTGTTCAAACTGATTGCCGCCCTCGCCGACACCCTCCCTTTCATCTGGCTGACGGGCTGGCTGAGGCAATGGCTCGAGATGCCAGCCGATGCATGACACCTGGCCACAACTGACCTGGATTTCCTGCAACCCAGGACAACCCGCGCCATCCTGAAACCATCTGCATACGGGTGATGAGCGCGGCACTTTCCGGTTTCAATCTCGGCACCGTGCTGCTGGCCAGCATCGTTCTGTTCCCACTCGCCTGCCTGTTCTTTGGCACCCGCGGCGGCTACTACAACACCGATAAGTACGACGGCAACGGCACCGCCCACTGAAGGATCATTCAAATCAGCGATTATTCAAATCATCGACGCCTCTCAGATGTCCGCAGCCTTCCCAGGGCAGGTGCAGAGCAAAGAAGAGATTCGTCTCGCCTTGCGCAGCTGGCCTGAGGTAGACGACTACCTCCAGATCTGCAAAGGCGTGATCCTGCCGCTCGGTTCCACCGAGCAGCATGGTCCAACCGGAGCCATCGGCACCGATGCCCTGACCGCGGAAGCTGTGGCTCTTGAGGTGGGTTGTCGCACCGGCGTTCTGGTGGCTCCGGTGCAGTCATTCGGCATGGCGGAGCATCACCTGGGCTTCGCCGGAACCATGAGCCTGCAACCGGCAACGCTGTTAGGCGTCATGCACGATCTGGTGCTTTCACTGGCCAGGCATGGCTTCGAACGGGTATTCGTGATCAACGGTCACGGTGGCAACATCGCCACCAGCAAGGCTGCCTTTGCCCAAGCCCATGCCTCGGCAGCAAGCCGCGGTCTGCCTGTGGCACCCAAGCTGCGTTGCCGGCTCGCCAACTGGTTCATGGCTGGAGCTGTGATGCGGCAGGCACGCGAGCTCTATGGGAATAAGGAGGGTCACCACGCAACCCCCAGTGAAATCGCAGTGACCCTGGCCATGGAACCGAGCCTGCAGTCGAAGCAGCGGGCTCTTCCGGATCCAGCACCAGCGGGGCCGATTCACAGTCCAGAGGATTTTCGGCGCCGCCATCCAGACGGACGCATGGGGTCCCATCCCTCCCTGGCGACCGCCCAGCACGGAACGAGCCTGCTGGAAACAGCAGCCTCGGCATTGAGCGAGGATCTCCGTAGTTTTCTGAGCGAGCCATGAGCCTGATCTCCGCAGACGATGTCCGCAAGGTCGCCAAGCTCGCCCGCCTCGACCTGCCTGAAGACAAAATTGCCACCTACACCGGGCAGCTGGAGTCGATTCTTGAATACGTCGGCCAGCTGGAGCAGGTGGACACCGAAGGCGTGCCGGAGACCACCCGTGCCGTTGAAGTGACCAATGTCACCCGAAAGGACGGTGTGATACCTACTCCGGTGCGGGAGGACATCCTTAACCAGGCGCCTCTGCGTGAAGGGGATTTCTTCCGCGTCCCGAAGATCCTGGCCGAATGATCAGCGGCTGAGTGGACGCCTTGGCTGGGTTTTGATCGCGATGCGATCGACAAAACTCAGCCAGTTGCGCTGCAGTTGGCGGCTTGGAACAAAGCGGGCGGCACGGCGCAACTTTCCACGACGCGCCTTATGACTCCGAACACCGACCAGAATGTCGTACAAGAAGTTGTACCCATCCGAGCGGGTTTCGAAGATACCCAGCCTCTGTGGTGAACCTTTCGAATCCAAAAGGGGCTTGGTGGCCTCATAGGCGGGTTTGTACTCAAACCAGGGAACCGATGGCCAGAGGTGATGAACCAGGTGATAGTTCTGGCCCATGATCAGCAGGTTCATCAAACGGCCCGGGTAGATCCGGGCATTGGTCCAACGATTGCGCGATGTGAACGGACGGTGGGGCAGGTAGTCAAAGAACAACCCAAGGGTCACCCCAACCATCAGAGCCGGCGCAAACCAGCAGTTGAAGATGAAAGGAAGGAAGTCGAATTTCGCTGCAGCCAGAACGATCACCAGAAACACGCTGCGTTCGAACCCCCACTGCATCAATTCCCAGCGTTTCCAAAGGCGACGCTGGAAGAAAAACCACTCGTGATAGAAAAACCTTGGTGCGATCAGCCAGAGCGGGCCAAAGGTACTAACGATGTGATCCGGATCATTCTTGGGATCATTCACATGGGCGTGGTGCTCCAGGTGAACCCTGGTGAACACAGGAAAGCTGAAGCCCAGCAACAGAGCTGAACCATGCCCCATGGCCTGGTTGATCCAGCGGTTGGGGTGGGCAGCGTTGTGACAGGCGTCATGGATGACGGTGCCTTCAAGATGCAACGCGAGAAATCCAGTGCACAGCAATACGGGCAAGGGCCAGCCGCCAGCGAACCATCCCCAGATGGTCAGAACGGCAAGGGCATATCCCCCCAGGAACAGGCCCACGGTTGGATTGAGAGCCTCAGGAGGATCCACGAACTCCCGCGGCACCGAGCGGTACCTCGTCCGAACAGGATTGAGCTGCTGTTGTTGCTCACAGCTCTGAATCGTCCCGAGGTCAGGCAACGCTTCTGAAAAAGTCCCCCCACAAATTAGGGAAGTGAATGCCCACCGGGGGACTTGAACCCCCACGACCTGGGTCACTGGTACCTAAAACCAGCGCGTCTACCAATTCCGCCAGGTGGGCTTGTGCTGGATTTTACGGTTCACCTCAGAATAGGGTCGGTTACGGGAGAGCAGATGCTGGCGACCCTGAGTGGTGATCTCTGCCTGCTTTTCGGTCTGGGAGTGCTGCTGCTTCCATTGCTTGCTGTTGAGCTAAGCCGCCCTCGCGACGGGGTTTGGGGTGCCGTGGTGCTGCTTCTTGGCCTGGTGCTCGTCACCAGCAGCGACCGACTGCGCGGCGCGCCAATGCTGGCTGTGTTGTGCGGAAGTCTGCTGATCGCCCGCCTCACCGCCGAAATCAGTCAGGCGCGCTGGCAGGCGCTCAGTGAGGACGAACAGCAACGACTCGGATCCATCGATCACTGGCTGACGAGCCTGCGCCAGCTGGGAACTGCCATCAGCAGCCTGGGAGCAGGGTTGGGCGGAGTTATCAAACAACTCAAACCTTCCGGTCGTTCCGGAGTTGCCAACAAGCTCTGGATCCGCCCCGAGGACGAGACCGCGTCTCCTGCGACAACCGAAAGCCCTGAACCGACTGCCAGCGCCGTCGAGGACTGATAATTCTTCGATCAACCAGGAAGACCGTGAGCAAGGAGACGCGCGACGCCGCCGCTGAGGGACGTCCCTCCTACAAGGACACGCTCAACCTGCTGCAAACCGGATTTGGCATGCGCGCCAACGCCGTGAAGCGCGAGCCGGAACTGCAGGCTTTCTGGAGAGACAACGGGATTGACGGAAAGTTAGGGCTGGAGAACAAGGGCCCCAGTTTCACGCTCCACGACGGGCCGCCGTACGCCAACGGTGCTTTGCACATGGGTCACGCCCTGAACAAGGTGCTCAAGGATGTGATCAACAAATACCAGGTCCTGCAGGGTCGCCGGGTGCGCTACGTACCAGGCTGGGATTGCCACGGCCTGCCGATCGAGCTCAAGGTTCTGCAGTCGATGGACATGGAGCAGCGCAAGGCCCTGACGCCGATCAAGCTGCGCAAGAAAGCCGCCGCTTACGCCCGTAAGCAAGTGGATGGCCAGATGAAGGGGTTCCAGCGCTGGGGCATCTGGGCTGACTGGGAACAGCCCTACCTCACGCTGCAGAAGACCTATGAGGCTGCCCAGATCAAGGTGTTCGGAGAGATGGTGCTCAAGGGGCACATCTACCGGGGGCTGAAACCGGTGCACTGGAGCCCCAGTTCCCGTACCGCCCTGGCTGAAGCAGAACTGGAGTACCCGGATGGCCACACCAGCCCCAGCGTCTACGCAGCTTTTCCTGCGGTGGAACTGCCTTCTGCATTGCGGGACGCCCTCAACGCTGAGGGGATCGAACTCCCCAGTGATCCGACGGACCTTGGTGAAAGCCTTCAGGTTGCGATCTGGACAACCACTCCGTGGACCCTGCCCGCCAACCTGGCGGTATCCGTGAACGAGCGGCTGGATTACGCCCTGGCCGAGGATGGAAAAGGCCGGTTGCTGATTGTGGCAGCTGATCTGATCGACACACTCACGACGACGCTGGCGCTGCCTCTCAACCGTCGCGCCAGTGTCAAAGGTGCCCTGCTGGCCGGCCTGATCTATCGCCATCCGTTGATGGATCGCACCAGCCCGTTGGTGATCGGCGGTGACTACATCACCACTGAGTCCGGAACAGGGCTGGTGCACACAGCTCCAGGGCATGGAGTCGATGACTTTCACACCGGCCTGAAGAACGGACTGCCGGTGCTCTGCCCCGTCGATGAAGCCGGCACCCTCACCGCAGAGGCGGGTCCATTCGAGGGGTTGAACGTTCTCAAGGACGCCAACCCCACCATCATCGAAGCGCTGGAACAGGCCGGCGCACTGCTCAAACAGGAGGCCTACGGCCACCGTTATCCCTACGACTGGCGCACCAAAAAGCCCACGATCTTCCGCGCCACCGAACAGTGGTTCGCCTCGGTGGATGGCTTCCGCAAACAGGCCCTCGATGCCATCGACGCGGTGGAGTGGACCCCGGCATCCGGGCGCAACCGGATCGAAGCGATGGTCAAGGAGCGAGGGGACTGGTGCATTTCGCGTCAGCGCACCTGGGGTGTGCCGATCCCGGTCTTCTACAGCCGCAGTAGCGGTGAAGTGCTCCTTAACGCCGACACCCTGGCCCATATCGAAGCTCTGATCGCCGAGCACGGTGCAGATGTGTGGTGGGAAAAGAACGAAGCCGATCTGCTGCCCCCCGCCTACACGAACCAGGCTGAGCAATGGCGCAAGGGGACAGACACCATGGATGTGTGGTTTGATTCCGGCTCAAGCTGGGCCGCCGTCGCCAGTCAGCGAGAGCACCTCAGCTATCCCGCTGATCTGTATCTCGAAGGGTCAGATCAGCACCGCGGTTGGTTCCAGAGCTCACTGCTCACCTCCGTGGCCGTCAACGGCCACGCCCCATACAAGCGGGTGCTCACCCACGGTTTTGCGCTGGATGAGAAGGGGCGGAAGATGAGCAAATCCCTCGGCAACGTCGTTGATCCGATGGTGATCATCGAGGGTGGCAAGAACCAGAAACAAGATCCTGCCTTCGGCGCGGATGTGCTGCGTCTCTGGGTGAGCTCCGTTGACTACTCCGCTGATGTGCCGATCGGTGCCGGCATCCTCAGGCAGCTCGCCGATGTCTATCGGAAAGTTCGCAACACCAGCCGATATCTGCTCGGCAACCTCCACGACTTCAACCCTGCAGCGGACTCGGTTCCCGTTGCCGACCTGCCGCTGCTGGACCGCTGGATGCTGCAGCGCACTGCAGAAGTGATGGATGAAATCACCACAGCGTTCGAGAGCTATGAGTTCTTCCGCTTCTTCCAGCTGCTGCAGAACTACTGCGTGACCGATTTATCCAACTTCTATCTCGACATCGCCAAGGACCGTCTCTATGTGAGTGCCCCCGCCGATCGGCGCAGGCGCAGCTGCCAGACCGTGATGGCCTTGATCATCGAACGCCTGGCAGGCCTGATCTCCCCGGTGCTGTGCCACATGGCTGAAGACATCTGGCAGAACCTGCCCTACTCGGTGGGAGAGGTCTCCGTCTTCCAACGCGGCTGGCCCACCGTGCCCCAGGAGTGGCGCGACGAGTCGCTGTCTGCCCCCGTGCAGGAGCTTCGCGATCTGCGGGCGGCCGTGAACAAGGTGCTGGAGGAATGCCGCAGCCGCCAGGAGCTGGGGGCATCGTTGGAATCTGCCGTTCGCATCGAAGCCCGCAAGCCGGAGCTCAAGTCAGCCCTTGATTGGCTCCGCGACAACGGAGATGTGGAAGTGGATGGCCTCCGCGACTGGCTTCTCGTGTCCCAGCTCCAGCTCGGTGGTGAACCCTGGGCGGAACTGCTGGCCAGCCAGGACGACGCCAATGCGGTGATCGAGGTGAGCCGGGCACGCGGCATCAAATGCGATCGCTGCTGGCACTACGAAGGGGATGTTGGTCAGCATCCCGGGCAGGTCACAGTCTGTGGTCGCTGTGTGGGAATCCTTGAACGCCGCACTCACCAGCGGGCCTGAGCCAGCAAATCACCCGGCGCCATTGGGCCTGCCACTACAGAGTGATCCGCCGGATTGAGCGGACCCTGGAGAAGTTCAGCCAGCTCAAGCCGGGTGCCATCGGGCAGCACCGAAGCATCCGGATCAAACGCCGTGGGATGGGTTGTGCTGCTGCTGAACCCCCGGAAGATCAACAACTCAAACGGTTCCTTGAAAACCGTTCCCTTTAATCGCACCACACGATCTGGGGCCAGACGGCTGCGCTCCTCAAGCTGCTGAACCAACTCAACATCAGTCATCAGAATTCTCCAGCCACCCGGCCATAACGGGGAAGCCTGACCAGTAGCCACTGCAGAGCTCCCGCCAGATAAGCCACAAGTGCCGCATAGCCAAGAAAGGCTGCTACGCCACGGGTCCACGCCCCCCCGAAGATGAAATCAAACATCACCTCAGCTACACGGTGCATGCGCTGTGGTGCCTCCAACCAGGGAGCACAGGAGCTCAGGCCCGGGGCATCAAGGCAAGCAAGAGCCGTGATGCTCATGCCCACACTGAGGAGGGAAAATCCGGTGAAAGCCCAGCGCCAGAGACGAACCGTCAGTGGAAGGGGACGCCACAGCGGCTGATCGGCCAGCTCCTCGTTCAGATCAACCCAGAACCAGACACTCACGGCCATCAAAACCGGTGCAACCAGGGCCGTGAGAAAACCGATCGGACGTTCATCGGTAAGCAGCAGCAGGCTGATCGCCATCAGGCTGGCCACTTTCCAGTACAGCCCCATCAAGCGTTGCACCACTGGTTCTCGGCGCCATGTGGCCCAGACCAGCAACACCAACGGCAAGCCCAACGCCACGGTGGCCCCGAGCCGGTAGGTGAGCCAAACCAGAGCGCGATAGGTCAGCTCGTTCACGGCCGGGAATCAAGGTGGCGCCATTATCGATGTCCCAGTCCTCTCTGCAGGATTGATAGGGTCCGATCCATGGTGCGTTTCTCTCCGTTCGATTGGTTCAGCTCGGCAACGGAGACCCGTTATTGCCGTTCTGCCCTGTCGACCAAACCGTCCCTGGACGAAGCGGTCAAAGATGTCGTCAGTCAGCTGGGTCGCCGTGGAGAAGCCGACCTTGCACTGGTCTTCGCCTCCACGGCATACGCAAGCGACCTGACGAGACTTCTGCCCCTGCTGCGGCAGGAGCTCCGATCCCGCCACTGGATCGGAGCTGCAGGTGGCGGCGTGGTGGGGACCCTCCCCGATGGCAGTGCAGCGGAGATCGAAAAGACACCATCCCTGAGCGTCACCCTGCTGCAGCTGCCCGGATCCGAGATCACTGCGGTGGAGCTGTCCACGGAAACCCTCCCCGACCTCGACGGTGCAGCACAGCAGTGGCAGGACTGGAGCGGGATTCAACCCGAGCACTGCCGCAGCCAGATCCTGCTGATTGATCCCACTTCAAACAACATCAACGATCTGATCAGCGGACTGGACTACGCATTTCCAAGCGCAGCAACAATCGGTGGGATCGCCTGTCCCCACAACGCCCCCCACGGTTCCCTGCTGATCGATGACAGGGTTGTGACCGGCGCGGTGATCTGCTCGATCGGAGGCGACTGGCGTCTCGACACCGTGGTGGCCCAGGGATGCCGGCCGATCGGCCCTGTTTTCTCCATTGAGAAGGTGCAGCGCAACGTGCTCCTGGAACTGAGTGATGGAGAGCGGAGAGACACCCCCGTGGCGTGCCTCCAGAGAGTGCTGGCAGACCTCAACAGTGAAGACAGGGAGCGGGTGCGTCACTCGCTGTTCCTTGGGATTGAGAGGCGCAACCTGCAACTCAACCCGGAGCATCCAGCAGAGAGCGAAGGGGCTTTCCTGGTGCGAAATCTGATCGGGGTGGATCCCAAGAATGGAGCGGTGGCGGTGGCCGATCGCGTTCGCCCCGGCATGAACGTTCAGTTCCAGCTGAGGGAGGCTGACGCCTCACGGGAGGAAGCCCTCAGCCTTCTCAAGGCTGCCGCAACAACCGATGAGCGTGCACCGGTGTTCGGCCTGCTGATGGCCTGTCTTGGACGAGGGCAGGGGTTGTTCGGCGTTCCGGATGGTGATGTGACCCTGGGACGGCAGGTGATGCCGGACCTCCCCATGGCGGGTGCCTTCTGCAACGGCGAGATCGGACCGGTGGCCGGTTCAACCCACCTTCACGGCTACACGGCCTGCTGGGGGCTGCTACGGCAGGATCCACTGATCACCGCCGGTTGATCGTTGCGCCAGCACGTCAATCCCCTCAGTCGCTTCTTCCAGCTGCCGCTGCAACTTCCGGCACCGAAACAACTGTTTGAGCGCCCAGAGCAACCGATCCATCTCGACATCGGCTGCGCCCGAGGTCGCTGCCTGCTTGGCCTGGCGGAACAGCAGCCGCGCTGGAACCATCTGGGCGTGGAGATCCGGCGCCCGCTGGTGCAGTCGGCCGATCGTGATGCTCAGGCCAGCGAGCACGGCAACGTTCGCGTTCTTTTCTGCAACGCAAACATCAGCCTGGAGGGCTGGATGGGCGCTTTACCGCAGGACCGTTTGCAGCGGGTCTCGATCCAATTCCCGGATCCCTGGTTCAAACGCCGTCACCGCAAACGGCGGGTGTTGCAGCCACCTCTGCTCCTGGCAATCGCCGCGGCCCTGGAACCGGGTCGCGAGCTGTTTCTGCAAAGCGATGTACCGGAGGTGATTGAGCCGATGGTGGCGCTCACTGAACTCAGCGGCTGCTTCGAACGACCGGCCAACGATGCCCGGCCATGGAGGCTCGACAACCCTTTGCCGGTGCCGACCGAACGAGAGCGCTACGTACTGGAGCAGGCGCTTCCGATTTATCGGGTGCTGTATCAGCGCAACCGACAGCCCTTGCCCGATCGCGGAGCTCTGGAAAACCAGTGGCAGGAGATTGATAATCCAGCTGAAGGTGTTTCCAGCGAGTCGTGATTGATGGCTGAATCGTCGGATCGGCATCCGACTCCTCTGCTTCTGCGCTGGCAGGGTTGCCTCTCTCCTGGCACTTCGGCTTTGCTCCGCATGGAGCAGCTCTCAGGAGCCGTGCTGATGCTGCTATTCGCGTGGCTTCCCTTTGTGAGCCGCAGCGGCCTGGGCCTGGAGATCACAGCTGCAGGATTGCTCTGGCTGCTCTGGTCGCTGTGCAGCCCACCGGGTCGAATCGGTCCAATCAGCCGATGGTTACTGGTGATTCTGGCGGTGGCCTGCATCAGCACCGGATGGTCGCCGGTGCCACTTGCCGCAGCGAAAGGGCTGCTCAAACTCTTGAGCTACCTGGGGGTCTATGCACTCCTGTGCCGACTGCTGATCTCCAATCCCCGGTGGTGGAACCGCCTGCTGGCAGCCCTGCTGACAGGCGGTCTTCTCAGCAGCGTTCTGGCTCTCCGCCAGTTGTATGCATCCACTGAGGAATTGGCCCGCTGGGCCGATCCCGGATCGATGAGCACCGGCACGATTCGCATCTATGGCCCCCTGGGCAACCCCAATCTCCTGGCGGGGTATCTCCTTCCGCTCGTCCCATTGGCCGTGATCGCTCTGATGCGTTGGCAGGGTGTGGGGCAAAAGATGTTTGCGGGACTGACAGGCGTGCTGAGCGCCGCCGCCGTTGTGTTCACCTACAGCCGTGGTGGTTGGCTGGGGCTGCTGGCAACCCTGGCTGTACTGGTGCTCTTGTTGCTGCTGCGCAGTACGGCCCACTGGCCGCTCCTCTGGCGACGTCTTGTTCCCCTTGGTGTGCTGTTGATGGGGGGAGTGCTTGTGGTGCTCGCTGCCACTCAGCTAGAGCCGATCCGAACGCGCGTGGTGAGCCTTGTCGCCGGGAGGGGGGACAGCTCGAACAA
Source organism: uncultured Synechococcus sp. (assembly GCA_913042965.1). GTDB lineage: Bacteria > Cyanobacteriota > Cyanobacteriia > PCC-6307 > Cyanobiaceae > Parasynechococcus. The sequence goes on along the minus strand of CAJWLE010000019.1, from coordinate 1,394 downwards.
TTTCCGCATCAACGTTTGGCTGGCGGCGCTTGAGATGGTGCAAGACCGCCCCTGGATCGGGATCGGTCCAGGCAACAACGCCTTCAACAGCATCTATCCGCTGTACCAACAACCCAAATTCAATGCCCTGAGCGCTTACTCGGTTCCCCTGGAACTGCTGGTGGAAATGGGCATTCCGGGTTTGCTCGCCTGCTGCGGACTGCTGATCAGCAGCGTCAGGGCTGGGTTGCGCTTCGATGGCGAAAGCGGACTGATCGCCATCGGCTCTCTGGCGGCCATGAGCGGGCTGCTGACCCAGGGCATCACCGACACGATCTTCTTCCGTCCGGAAGTCCAACTCGTTGGATGGTTCTGCCTGGCGAGCCTGGCCAGCCGGCCTGAGGGGCAACGATGCTGATCGCTGGATTCGACGCCGGCCAGACCAGCACCCGTTGCAGGGTCAGCCACTGGAATGGCGCAAGCTGGATCAGCAGCGGTGAAGGAAGCGGGCCTGGCGTGAGTCACCTGGCTGCGCCCGGTGGTCGGGAGCGTTTTGTCCATGCGATTCGCTGCAGTGCAGCGGAGGCACTGGGGACGTCTCCGACTTCAGAACTGGATGCTGCAGTGGTGGGAGCAAGCGGCATCGAAAAAGAGACAAGGCTTCAGGCCAGCGCCTGCCAGCTGCTGGCTGAGACGCTGCAGCTCCCCCTTGCGAGGGTGAATGTCACCGGGGATGAATGCACCGCTCTGAGGGGAGCCTTCCCTGACCGTGACGGCATCGTGATGATCAGCGGAACCGGGATGATCTGCCTGGGCCGCAATGTCCAGGGGCAGGAACATCGCTGTGGAGGCTGGGGCTGGCGGCTGGATGGCGCTGGATCAACCTTTGATCTTGGCCACCAGGGGTTGCAACTCAGCGTGGCCATGGCCGATGGACGACGACCCGACCACCAGCTGCGCCAGGACCTTTGGAATCAGCTGTCCTGCGATACAGCAGAGCAGGTCAAGGCCTGGGTGGTGCAACCGGACTGTGACAGCGCCAAGATCGCAGCACTGGCACCAATCGTGGTGCAGTGGGCCTCGGCTGGGTTTGCAGAAGCTGAAGCCATCGTGACCCGATCAGCGACAGCTCTGGCCACATGTGCGGGCACCGTTGCCAGAGTCTTGGCGATGGATCATCCCCAGTTAGTGGGCCATGGAGGAGGCCTGACGCATCTGCACCATTTCCGCCAGGCTGTTGAACGAGCCGTTCAGCAGGACATCGGTGAGGTGCGCTGGGTTCGAGCTTCAGGTGATGCCTGCCACGGTGCACTGACCATGGCGCAGGAGCTGAGCCTTAAGCAGCGTTGAGATGTTGCTCCGCCAGGGATGCCAGCTGGCCGGTCCAGTGATCCACAACGTCCTGGCGCTCCGCT
>CAJWLE010000018.1:0-16407 GCA_913042965.1 uncultured Synechococcus sp. | reverse complement strand
CCGTCGCCGAGCTGGCCCGACAGCTCTCCTTGCCAAAGCTCACGGAGACGCAATGGCCCTGCACCGGGGCTCTGCAGATTGATCCCCACGTCCGGTCTCAGACCAGACAGTGGACCTGCAACGCGACCATCAGCTGAGAGCTGGCCCGTGACAGGCATCCCCAGCAGGGTCGTCAGCCGAGCCAAGGGGAAGTCCTCCACGGTGAAATCACCTTGAAGATCACCAACCTGCAGGGCTCCCTGACCCAGCGCCAGAGGCAGGTCTGCAGTGGCCTTCAGCTGAGGGCTGTCAAAACGATCCAAGGAGGCCAATCCCGCAGCCTGGGACCAGGTGGCCCGTAGGTTCCAGTTCTCCAGAAGCAGATTGCGTTCCTGCTCCAGCTGCAGCGTCAGCTCAGGGGATGAAAGCGGGCCATTGAGACGCAGCTCGCCATTGAGTGGAGCCGCTGTTCCAAGAATCTGCTGGAGAGCGGGCCAACCGGCCCAGAATGGTTCAGAAAATGACAGTTCCCGGCTGCGCAGATCACTGGTACGGCCCAAGATTCCAGCCAGCCTCAACCGAAGACCCGGCGCTTCAAGCAGGGCTTCATTGACCCGAATGGACCGATTGGCGGGATCGGTCCAGGGGGTGCGCAGCTCGCCCCGGACCTGAAGTGGCCCTGCCAGCTGGGGAACAGCCAGGGTTCCATTCACCCGCCAGCGGGGATTCGCCCAGGGGCCATCCAGCGCAAGCTTGAGTCGATCCTTCCGCCCATCACCGGAGAGGTCGAAACGGAGATCGAACGAGCGATTGAGCTGCACCACCCCAGCCGCCCTGGCACGCCAGGGACCACTGCGGAATTCACTGTTCGCCAGAACGAGATTGCTCTGACGGCAACGAACACCGACGTTCGACGAGCGCAGGGTGTCTGGCAGTCCGCCGCCGTTCACTTCCAGCTGCTTCAGGCGCAGTGACCCTCGGCACCCCAGTGCGCCGGGACGCCAATGCAGCCCGAGATCTCCCCCCGCTTCGCCCGCCACTGAAACTCCCTCCGGCAGGGGAAACAGGGTCGACAAACGGCTCAGATCAAGAGACCGAATCCGGGAGCTGATCGCCAGTTCCGGCTGATTCCAGCGGCCATTCAGCTCAGCGCTGACACTGCCCGTTCGGTCGGCCCAACGCAGACGACTTGCGCCTCGGAAACGGGCCTGGCGTAACAGCACCGAGCCTCGACTCTCAAGAAGAAGTCGTTCTCCCGTGGGCCGAAGCTCAATCCGTGCTGGTCGGGGCAGCACAAAGCGCAGGTCAACGTCCGGCAGCGGCTCCTCGCTGGGAGATGGTGTGCCGAAACGCCAGTAACGGCCATCCTCCTGACGGTGAAGCTGAGCCTCAAGGCCGGTCAGACGGAGCTGAACCACAGGCCGCCACTGACGCAGGCTGGCGATCGGATTGAGCCGAACCTGCAGCTCATCCAGCTGCAAAGACGATTGATCCAACCCTGTTGGGGGAACATGCGATGGGCCCAGTGCCAGACCCCAGGGACGCAATCCGCGGTAAGCACCCAGGCGGATGGGGTGACCGAGAGATTCGCCAAGCGAATGCTGCAGGGGTTGGCGCAGCTGCTCAACGACCCGCTCGGCTGTTCGATCCAGTAAGTGCAGCCCGGAAATCACCGCAATGACGGCTGCAGCAGAGCCACCAATCAGCAACCAACGGGATGGAATTCGCCGTGCGCCTCGCATCAAACGCGACGAAGTCCCTTGAAGCTCGCGCAATATAAGGAGACTTTTCCTGGGTGACCACCGTTCATGGCCCTTGATCAACTGCTGATTTCCGCGGTTCCCTGGCTGGGCTGGGCTGGGCTAGGCCTTTCTGTTCTGACCGTGGTTGCTTTTCTGGCGCGCTGGGGGCTGCGCTTTCGATTGGTCGGTGTCAGCAGCTTCACCTTTCTGCTGGCCGTGAGCTGCTGGGCATTTGGCGTCAGTTACACACCACCTGTTGTGGTGGAGGGGGCCATCCGCGCTCCCGTGGTGTTCGATAACGGCACCAATCTTGTGGTGGCGCAGGTTCCGGCGGATCTTGCGCCAGCCACTGTTTCGGCAACCCTGGAACAGTTGGCCGGCAATCTGCGCAATGCCGGCCGAGGCAGCGGCACGGTGACAGTCCGGCTCCGGGCCTTTGAGTCGCCTGGTGAGGGAATCAGCAGGCCGGTGATTCTGGGTGAGACCGAACGGGACTTCCGACCCGGCGATCTCTAATGCCTGCATTCCACGACCTGCCCCAGTCCTTCCGCCGTGAACAACAGGAACTCGAGGCAGCTGGCCTGGTGCAGTGGGAACAACTGCGTGACCTCAGCGACATCGGAATGAGTCGCCTCTGCCGCAGCGGCCGAGCTTCAGCCCGAAACTTCAAACGGCTGCGTGCCATCGCAGCGTTGGTCTGCGACCTGGATCTGGCACCGCAGGATGCGGCCCTGCTGATGCATGCGGGAATCGCCAGTCGGGGTGCCCTTGCCGGATCAACGCCCGAACGCATCGTGCAACAGACCGGTCGATTGGAACGAAGCCTCGGAACCGGCCGCCCCGCAGTGGTGGATCTTCCCACCGCACGCCGCTGGATCGAACGGGCGAGGCAACCGTTGAACTGACCCCTCATGCCACACCAGGGCCACTGGCAGTGCGTATGAAGCAGGAAGTTGGTTGTCCAGCATGAAAGGACTGCAGCGACTGCTAATCGGTATCGCCGTTGTGCTGGCACCCAACACTGCAGCAGCGGCCGACTCCGATCTGCTCAACGGAGTGAAATCCAACCCGCAGGAAGCCAAGGCAATGTGCAAAAGCTTCCGAGAGCAAAACGATCGCGGCACATCCGCCTACGACAGGACCACCACTCTCGACGTGGCGAAGTCGCGGCAGATCTCCAAGCCGGATGCCGAAGTGCTGATCACTTATGTGGTGGGAATCCACTGCCCGGATGTGCGCTGAACGGGATGAACAGCTCACTCTGAGTGACTCCACCCAACTGATCTCACGGATCTGGAGCCCCTCAGGGTCAGGCCCCTGGCCCGCACTGCTGATGCGACAGCCCTACGGCCGAAGCATCGCCTCCACGGTCACCCTGGCCCACCCCCGCTGGTGGGCCAGCAAGGGTTACCTGGTGGTGGTGCAGGACGTACGCGGCCAGGGCGAATCAGAAGGAACGTTCAGAGGGTTCGAGCAGGAAGCGAATGACACAGCCGAAACCCTCTCCTGGGTGCGCTCCATGCCCGACTGCAACGGACGGATCGGCTGCTACGGGTTGTCTTATCAAGGGGTCACCCAGCTGCTGGCTCCGCCAAACACACCACCACCCGACTGCATGGCTCCAGCCATGGCGGGGCTGGATGAGCGTCTCCACTGGAGCTCCGAGGGGGGGGCTCACTGGTGGCACCTGGGGCTTGGCTGGGGGCTTCAGTTGGCAGCCCAACAGGCCCGTCGCCAGGGCAATGCCATGGCATGGGAGGAGATCCGCCGTGCACTGGTGAATGGGGATTACCTGCGGGATGGCCTTGCACTGCTGCAACGTCATGACGCCCAAGGCATGGCCTTCCGCTGGTTTCAGAACGACCCACAACATCCCGAGGGCTGGCAGCGGCACAGCGTCGACGAAGCCTGGTTACGCCAACCTCTGCTGCTGATCGGAGGCTGGTGGGATCCCCACCTGATGGGAATCATCGACCTCTGGCAGAGAAGCCAGGCGGCTGGTGGAACACCGGAACTGCATATCGGACCGGCCACTCACCTGCAGTGGTGGCCCGAGGTGCAGCCGCTGCTTCTGAACTTCTTCAACCATCACCTCAAGGGCGTCAGCGTCGCCGAGCGGCCCAGTCGTCAATTGTGGGATCTGAGCGAACAGCGCTGGATCAGCCAGCCAGCTGAACCCTGTGGTCCGTGGAGCCTGACGGGAACGGAAGTGAACGTCCTGAATCCCGCAGACGGACGACTTCAGCTGGGCGGTGTGGGCGGAGGACAGGTTCTGATTGTTCATGACCCCTGGCGACCGACACCGGCAAAAGGCGGTCATCTCAGCCCAAGCGCCGGACCCCATGACCGCAGCAGCCTTGATCAGCGCTCCGATGTGGCCACATTCACCAGCGACGGGTTCAGCGAAGGGCTCGTCCTGGAGGGACGTCCCGAACTGCGCCTGAATCTGGAGGCGGACCAGCCTGGCTTTGACATCGCTGTTGCCCTGTCGCGCTTGCCCTCCGGCGGCAGCTCGGTGGATCAATTGAGCACTGGCGTTTACCGCTGCCTGGGCGAGAACGCGCTGAAACTCGGCCAACACCGAGTGCTGCTGCAACCGCTGAGAGCAAGCCTGAAACCAGGCGACCGCCTTCGCCTCTCCATCGCCGGGGCGGCCTGGCCAGCCATCGGAGTGAATCCAGGAACACCGAAGCATCCAGCCGGCGCACCCAGCCCTGATCACCGTGTTGTGACGATGACACTGGAGCTTGCTGGCTCTGCTCTCAAGCTGATCCCCCTCAACTCCGGCAAACTGTCGGAAGACACACCCCAAGAGCTGTGAAGCGTTGTGCTGCCCTTCTGGCCCTGACCCTGACAGCTCCGGTCGGGATCTCAGTGATGACCCCGGCACCCCTGGTTGCTCAGCAGGCAGAGATCACCCCCCTGAGCACCACAGATGCCACCAAGGCAGCGGAACAGCTGCTGAGCGCACTGCAACGACGCCAGGGTTCTGCCCTCCACGCCAAGCTGTCGGCAGCGGTGCAGCGCAGCCTGAGTCGGGATCAGGTGCAACAGCGACTGAACCAGCGCCCAGCAATCCTGAGCAGTCGCATCGTCGGCATCGCCTCCGGATACCGCACCACAACGGTGGATGCCGTGGTTCAGACCGAGCAAGGAGACGAAAACCTCTTGTTCGTGCTCGACGACGGGGGCCAGCTGCTGGCCTGGAAGTGGATCGACGAGGTGCTTCCCATCGAACGCACGGCGCTGGACTTTGCCGCCGATCTGGCCGCTGGGCGCTGGCTGACAGCACGATCGAAACTCTCATTGGAGCTTCAACAGGAGCTTGCACCGGCTGACCTGGAGCGCAAATGGACCAAGCTGAGCTCGGTTTCGGGTGGTTTCAGCAAACTGAAGGAGGCCGTCGTTGCCAGTCAGGGAGGGGATCAGCAGCTCGTGCTGGTGTCAGTGGAGTTCGGCGACGCCACCTCGAACCTGTTCGTGATCTTCGATGAGCGGGGACAGATCATCAACGTCGACATCTCCCGCGACTTCGTCTGAACAAACAGCGGTTGTCGCTGAAAAATCGGCTTAACATCGCGCCCACTTCACAGGTCTCCGATGGTGGGCACGGCAGTCCTCGACTGGATGGTTCAGGACGGCGAACGTTTGGCAACCTGTCGGCACGATCACCCCTTTTCTGTCCTGGGACCGCAGCCCTCTGAAGGGGGCTGCACCATCCGTGTGTGGATGCCTGAGGCCAGCAGCGTGACCCTTCTCGAAGGGGGACGCGAGCTTGCGATGAACAGCCCGCACCACCCCTGGGTGTTTGAAGCTGAACTGAACCATGACCCAGGCAGCGACTATCGAGTTCGGGTTGAGCGGGGCGGGATCACGCACGAACAGCACGATCCCTGGGCCTTCAGAGATGAATGGATGGGCGAAATGGATCGCCATTTATTCGCTGAAGGCAACCACCACCACATCTGGCAACGGATGGGAGCCCACCTCACCCAGATCGATGGCGTCAGCGGGGTGATGTTCTGTCTGTGGGCGCCCCATGCCCTCAGTGTGTCCGTGCTGGGTGATCTCAATTCCTGGAATGGATGCCATCACCCCATGCAGCAGCGAATGGGCGGTATCTGGGAGTTGTTCATCCCAGGGGTGAGCGAAGGCTCTCTCTACAAATACGAAATTCGTTCGCCGGAGGGGCACTGCTACCAGAAAGCGGATCCTTACGGCTTCCAGCACGAGGTGCGGCCGGACAACAGTTCCGTGGTGGCCCAGCTCGATGGCCATAGCTGGACCGATGCCGCCTGGATGCAGCAGCGCGATAACAGCAATCCCCTGGACCGTCCGATCTCGGTTTACGAGATGCACCTTGGCAGCTGGATTCATGCCAGTGCTGACGAACCATGGATCCAGCCCGACGGCACCCCGCGTCAACCGGTCCCCGCTGCCGACATGAAGCCCGGAGCGCGGCTGCTCACGTACGCCGAGCTGGCTGATCGACTGATCCCCTACGTGAAGGATCGCGGCTTCACCCATATCGAGCTGATGCCGATCACCGAGCATCCCTTCGACGGGTCATGGGGATATCAGGTCACCGGCTGGTATGCCCCCACCAGCCGCTACGGCACCCCCGATGAATTCCGCGCGTTTGTGGATCGCTGCCATGCAGAAGGCATCGGCGTGATCATCGACTGGGTTCCCGGTCACTTCCCCAAGGACGCCCACGGACTGGCCTTCTTCGATGGAACCCACCTGTACGAACACGGCGATCCACGCATCGGAGAACACAAGGAGTGGGGCACGCTGATCTTCAACTACAGCCGCAACGAAGTACGCAACTTCCTGGTTGCCAATCTCGTGTTCTGGTTCGAGCAGTTCCACATCGATGGCATCCGGGTGGATGCGGTGGCTTCGATGCTGTACCGCGACTATCTGCGCCCCGATGGTGAGTGGCTGGCGAATGAGCATGGCGGGCGGGAGAACACCGAAGCCGTGCGTTTCCTGCAACAGGCCAACCACGTTCTGTTCCAGCACTTCCCAGGTGCCCTTTCGATCGCTGAGGAATCCACCACCTGGCCGATGGTGACCCAGCCCACCGAAAACGGTGGCCTTGGTTTCAACCTGAAGTGGAACATGGGCTGGATGCACGACATGCTCGATTACTTCGAGCTCGATCCCTGGTTCCGACAGTTCCACCAGAACAACATCACATTCTCGATCTGGTACACCTACACAGAGAACTTCATGTTGGCCCTCAGCCACGATGAAGTGGTGCATGGGAAAAGTCATCTCCTGCACAAAATGCCTGGAGATGACTGGCAGAAATACGCCAATACCCGCGCCCTTCTCGCCTACATGTGGACCCACCCCGGCAAGAAAACAATTTTCATGGGGATGGAATTCGGTCAGCGCGCCGAATGGAATGTCTGGGGAGATCTTCAGTGGGATCTACTGAATTACGAACCCCATCGCGGCATTCAGCTCCTGGTGGACGACCTCAATCGTCTCTACAAAGCGGAACCGGCTCTCTGGCGTGATGACTTCGATCAGTTTGGCTTCCAGTGGATCGACTGCAACGACAATCGCCACTCGGTGATCAGCTTCATGCGCCGCGAGAGCAGCAGCGGCACCTGGTTGGTTGTCGTCGCCAACTTCACTCCCCAGAGTCATTCGAACTACAGAGTTGGCGTTCCTCTGGCCGGCTTCTACGAGGAGATTTTCAACACCGATGCCTCCAAGTACGGCGGCAGCAACATGGGCAACATGGGCGGCAAGCCGACAGATGAATGGGGAATTCATGGATACGACAATTCCCTTGATCTCTGCCTGCCACCTTTGAGCCTGCTGGTGTTCCGCCACGATCCAAAGCGCACCCTGATCAACGGCGACCTCAACGCAAGCGACAGCAGCGTGAACGACAGCCTGTAAAGAACCCGGTGACAGAAGGCGGCTAACCCACTAGCCAGCCCTATGTCTCGGGTAGGTTTCCGGCTGACTTGAACCGGCTTGATGAGCGACTCCCTCCCCCTGCTGCTGCGTGCCGCACGCGGTGAATCGGTGGAGCGTCCTCCCGTGTGGATGATGCGTCAGGCCGGCCGCTACATGAAGATCTATCGGGATCTGCGCGACAAATACCCCAGCTTCAGGGAACGTTCCGAGAACCCTGATCTCTCCTATGAGATCTCGATGCAACCGTTTCGCGCCTTCAAGCCCGATGGCGTGATCCTGTTCTCCGACATCCTCACGCCCTTGCCCGGCATGGGGATCGAATTCGACATCATCGAGAGCAAGGGTCCCCAGATCGGAGATCCCATCCGCTCAATCGAGCAGGTCAATGCACTGCGACCTCTGAACCCGGCAGATTCGATGCCATTTGTGGGCGAAGTACTGGGTCGTCTGCGCGAGAGCGTTGGCAACGAAGCAGCCGTTCTTGGCTTCGTGGGTGCTCCCTGGACCCTTGCCGCCTACGTGGTGGAGGGCAAGAGCAGCAAAAACTATGCGGTCATCAAGGCCATGGCCTTCCGCGAACCCGAGCTTCTGCACAAGCTGTTGGATCACTTCGCGGAGTCCATCGCCAACTACCTCCGCTATCAGATTGATTCCGGAGCCCAGGTCGTGCAGATGTTCGACTCATGGGCCGGGCAACTCAGTCCTGCTGACTACGACACCTTTGCTGCTCCCTATCAGAAAAAGGTGGTCGATCTGGTGAAACAAACCCACCCAGACACACCCTTCATCCTCTACATCTCCGGCAGCGCCGGTGTGCTCGAGCGGATGGCGACCACCGGCGTCGACATCATTTCCCTGGACTGGACAGTGGACATGGCAGAAGCTCTCGCCCGCCTGCCGGAACACATCGGCGTTCAGGGCAATGTGGATCCAGGCCTGCTCTTCGGCACCCCTGAGGCCATCGAGGCTCGCATCGATGACTGCGTCCGCAAGGCCCGGGGACGCAAGCACATTCTCAATCTGGGCCACGGAATCCTTCCGGGAACCCCTGAGGAGAACGGCGCCGCGTTCTTCCGATCAGGCAAGAGTGCAATGGAACGCGTCGGGGCCCTGGCTTGAGTCGGATCCTGGTCACCGGCGCAAGCGGTTGCGTCGGTCAGTACATCAGCCGTTGGCTGCTGGAGAACTCCGATGCGGAGCTTCTCCTCTGGCTGAGGGATCCCAGCAAACTCACCGCGGTCTCCGCTGATCACCCCAGAATTCGCCTTCTGGTCGGAGATCTGCGCAATACAGACCGATTTGCTGGCGAGTTGGCCACCGTGCAGAGGGTGATCCACACAGCAACGGCATGGGGCGATCCGGAACGGGCGGAACAGGTGAATGTGATAGCAGTGAAGCGCATGCTGCAGCTGCTCAATCCAGCGGTGGTGGAGCAGGTCATTTATTTCTCAACGGCCAGCGTGCTGGATCGGCACCTGAGGCCCCTGCCGGAAGCTCTCGCCTATGGCACCGAATACATCCAGACCAAGGCGCGCTGTCTTCAGGATCTTGAGCAACATCCGCTGGCGTCCAAAATCGTCGCAGTGTTCCCAACCCTTGTTTTTGGTGGCAGGGTCGACGGCACCAGCAGCTTCCCGACCAGCTACCTGACGGAGGGTCTCAGAGAGATCAGTCGTTGGCTCTGGCTCGCCCGCTGGCTGCGGATTGACGCCAGCTTTCATTTCATCCACGCCGAAGACATCGCCAGGATCTGTGGTGGGCTCGCCACAAGAAAGCATGAAGCCAACCGCGAACCAGGACAGGGAGCTCTCCGTCGGGTGGTGATGGGTCAACCCGCCATCTCCGTGGACGAAGCGGTTGCCACCCTCTGCCGCTGGCGCGGCGTCTCCCTCACCCCTGGCATCCCGCTGTGGCCATGGTTAATCGAAACGTTGATCCGGATCCTGCCGATCGAGGTGAATGCCTGGGACCGGTTCAGTATTCGACAAAGGCACTTCGTCCATGAGCCTGTGAGCCAGCCGGAACGCTTCGGTGGCGTCAGCCACGCTGGCACTTTGGAAACAGTTCTTAGCGATTCAGGCCTACCCAATCGCGGAAGACCCCGATCTGCGCGTAATCTTCCGGTATAGACAAAGCCTTTTTATGCGCTCCGTCATCCGCACCCTTGCAGCAGCCTGCTGCGCAGTCCTGATGCTGATCGGCCTCAATGTCGGTTCCGCACAGGCCGCCACTGTTGAAGTGAAGCTCGGCACCGATGCCGGCATGCTCGCTTTCGAACCCTCCACCGTGACCATCAAGGCCGGTGACACCGTCAAATTCGTGAACAACAAGTTGGCCCCTCACAACGCTGTGTTCGAGGGCCACGATGAGTACAGCCACAGCGACCTCGCCTTCAATCCCGGTGAATCCTGGGAAGAGACCTTCTCTGACGCAGGCACCTACGACTTCTACTGCGAGCCCCACCGCGGCGCTGGCATGGTCGGCCAGGTTGTTGTTGAGTGATCAGCTGAAACCTGATCCTCAAGTCTGAATCCCATCCCTGGCATGGCTTCATGTCAGGGATTTTTTAATGGAAGGGAGAGGACTTCCATGGCAGAACTGAATCAAGCCGTCGGGACGATTGGATGAGCCGGGAAGCGTTGCAGGATTTCCTGAGGGCTGTTGAACATCACCAGCAGCTCCGCCAAGAGGTGGGCAGCTGCCACGATGATGCTGAGCTGATCGAACTGGCTCAAAGGCATGGATTCATGCTCACACCAAGGGATCTGGCCTGCGATTCAAACGACAGTCGCATCAGCCGCTGGTTCGAGAGCAGCCGGATCAAACCCTCTTTTCGCATCCATTCCTCCAATGGCCGTTGTCACACTGCTCAGTGATTTCGTCGACGGCAGCAGCATGGCGCTGGCGGAGGACACGGATGCACCGACGCTGAACGATTACATGACCCGAAACCCGGGACATCTCTGGGCCGGCGTTCAACAACGCAGGCATCAGCGTGGACTGACCACAAAGAGACGCGGCCCGGGCACTGTTTACTTTGCCCCCGACGACCTGTCCGCTGAAGCGGTGAACCGTTATCTGCAGAGCGACACTGGCTCTGATGAGGAGAAACGGGCCCTCGAATCACTGAGAACGACCCGAGTGGAAATAGCTCCACATGTGGGTGCTGAAGCGGAGAGAACGGCCTTGCTGGATGGCAAGCTGCGGGATTTGTCGCCCCAAGCCAGGGCAACGGGCTTCGGTTAAGCCACGACCGCTCCTGTTGGTTCAAACAGCAGCGCGAGCGGCTTCGAGCACAGCGAGGTAGAGCTCTTCGTCGATCTCACGAATGTCGTATTCCGTGGGCTTCACACCGTGATGGTGCTCATGCACCACCATCCAACAGCTGCGTTCCAGTTCACCCCCAGCCGTGGCGTACAGGGTCAATCCCTGTTGCACCAAGGTTTCGACCAACTGGGGTTCGGGCATTACGGCGGTCAGATGTTCGGCGAACTCTAAAAAGCACAACCGGTTTGCCGTCCCCGCTGCAGCCTGGATGCCCATACGGTTTGAAAACCCCACCCGCGCCAAGCCATGCAACCCACCGCGGAGCAGTTCACCGAGAAAGCCTGGGCCGCCATCGTCGAGGCCCAGAACCTGGCTCAATCCAACCGACACCAGCACCTGGAGTCGGAGCATCTGCTTCTGGCCCTGTTGCAACAGAACGGACTGGCCGGGCGGATCCTGACCAGAAGCGGCGTGGATGCCAGCCGCTTTCAGTCGACGGTGGAGTCTCACCTCAAGCGACTGCCAAGCCTTGGATCACCGCCGGATTCGGTCTTTCTCGGTCGCAGCATCAACGCGACGCTGGACAAAGCCAAAACGCTGCGGGATCAGTTCGGCGACAGCTACATCGCCATCGAACATCTGCTGCTGGCCCTGGCCGAAGATGATCGCTGCGGCCGCCAGCTGCTTCAGCAGGTTGGTCTCGATGCAAGCAAGCTCAAGGAGGCAGTCGCAGCTGTGCGCGGCAATCAAACGGTGTCGGATCAGAACCCCGAGGGCACCTACGAATCCCTGGAGAAATATGGCCGTGATCTCACCGACGCCGCCAGGAACGGGCAGCTGGATCCGGTGATTGGTCGGGATGAAGAGATCCGTCGCACGATCCAGATCCTCAGCCGCCGAACAAAGAACAACCCAGTCCTGATCGGGGAACCTGGCGTCGGCAAAACAGCCATCGTGGAGGGACTGGCCCAGCGCATCATCAACGGCGACGTCCCCCAGGCGTTGCAGAACCGGCAGCTCATCTCCCTCGACATGGGATCACTGATTGCTGGAGCCAAATATCGGGGTGAATTCGAAGAACGCCTCAAGGCTGTACTCAAGGAAGTCACTGCTTCCGAGGGACAGATTGTGCTGTTCATCGACGAGATCCACACCGTGGTGGGGGCTGGAGCCAGCGGCGGAGCCATGGATGCCAGCAACCTGCTCAAACCGATGCTGGCCCGGGGCGAGCTGCGCTGCATCGGCGCCACCACCCTGGATGAACATCGGCAGCACATCGAGAAGGATCCCGCCCTGGAACGCCGCTTCCAGCAGGTGCTGGTGGACCAGCCCACCGTTGAGGACACGATCTCGATCCTTCGGGGACTGAAGGAGCGCTACGAAGTTCACCACGGCGTGCGCATCGCCGACAGTGCCCTCGTGGCAGCTGCCGTGCTGAGCAACCGCTACATCGCCGATCGCTTCCTGCCGGACAAAGCCATTGATCTGGTGGATGAATCAGCGGCCAGGCTGAAGATGGAAATCACCTCCAAGCCGGAACAGATCGATGAGATCGACCGCAAGATCCTCCAGCTGGAGATGGAGAAGTTGTCGCTCGCCCGGGAATCCGACAGCGCCAGCCAGGAGCGGTTGCAACGGATCGAACGGGAGCTGGCTGATCTGGGCGAACAGCAGAGCAGCCTCAATGCCCAGTGGCAACAGGAGAAAGGCGCGATCGACGACCTCTCGGGTCTCAAGGAGGAAATCGAGCGCGTGCAGCTCCAGGTGGAGCAGGCCAAACGCAATTACGACCTGAACAAAGCCGCCGAACTCGAATACGGCACCCTCGCCAACCTGCAGAAACAGCTGCAGACCAAGGAGGCCCAGCTCGCCCAGGAAGACGGTTCCGACAAAAGCCTGCTGCGCGAAGAGGTGAGCGAAGACGACATCGCCGAGGTGATCGCGAAGTGGACCGGTATCCCGGTGGCCCGGCTGGTGCAGAGCGAAATGGAGAAACTGCTTCAGCTGGAGGAGGATCTCCATCAGCGGGTGATTGGCCAGAACAAGGCAGTCACGGCTGTCGCCGATGCGATCCAGCGCTCCAGGGCTGGCCTGAGCGATCCCAACCGCCCCATCGCCAGTTTCCTGTTCCTGGGACCTACCGGGGTTGGCAAAACGGAGCTGTCCAAGGCTCTGGCCAACCGTCTCTTCGACAGTGACAACGCCCTGGTACGCATCGACATGTCGGAGTACATGGAGAAGCACACCGTGAGCCGACTGATCGGTGCACCCCCCGGCTACGTCGGCTACGAAGCCGGGGGTCAACTCACCGAGGCGATACGGCGCAGGCCCTACGCCGTGATCCTGTTCGACGAGGTGGAGAAGGCCCACCCCGATGTGTTCAATGTGATGCTTCAGATCCTTGATGACGGGCGCGTCACCGACGGGCAAGGCCGCACCGTGGATTTCACCAACACTGTGCTGATCCTGACCAGCAACATCGGCAGCCAATCGATCCTGGAGCTGGCGGGGGATCCAGGCCAGCATGCGGTCATGGAAGATCTTGTCAACCAGGCCCTGCAGGCCCAGTTCCGGCCTGAATTCCTCAACCGACTAGACGATCGGATCATCTTTCAAAGCCTGGATCAGTCCGAATTGCGCCGGATCGTCGACCTGCAAGTGGATCGCCTGCGCGGTCGTCTGGAACAACGCAAGCTGATTCTCAGCCTCAGCGAAGAGGCGGCAGATTGGCTGTCGAGCGTGGGGTATGACCCGATGTTCGGAGCCAGACCGCTCAAACGGGCGATCCAACGTGAGCTGGAAACCCCGCTCGCCAAGGCGATCCTGTCGGGACGAGTGATGGAGGGAGACACCGTGCACGTTGATGTACAGGACGAACGTCTCTCAATCTGCTGAGGACGTCTCAGCGCGAGAGACCATCAGGAGAAGGGCAACCGCCAGCATGTGAGCCAGGATCACAAGCTCAAAACGGTCGGTGCCATGGAGGCCGAACGCGATCGCCAAGGCCGGGTTGTAGTTTCCGGACTGGGTCAGCCCCCCCAACAGCACCAGAACGCTGAGGCCAGCTCCAATCACCAGGCCTGACATCGGTTGGGCAACCGGACAGATCTTGCCCTCATTGCTCCAACGCACGATCAAAGCGAAAAGCACCGCACTGAACATGAGCTCGGAGGGCAACCCCCCGAGCTGCACAGCGTCCGGTACCGCTCCCGGCAGATTGAGACCAAGGCCGATCCAGGCGCCAACGATCTGAGCCACGACATAGGCCCCGATCTCAACCAGCCCGGCTCTTGTGGTGAAGGCCTTCACGCCGAAGCGTTGGTGGTTGAGCAACAGCGTTACGGCAGGGTTGAAATGGGCGCCACTGAAACGTCCGAGCAGATGAATCAAGAGAGCCAGGCAGAGACCGATGGAAACCGCTTGTTCAAAGCCATTGAACTCGGTGCTGCTGAGTCGACCAACCGTGAACGCCAAAAAACCCGTCCCAAAGGCCTCAAGTGCACTGCGCTGGAACAAAGAAAGCGTCATGAGCTGATTGAGGGTTCTCCCGGCAACACAAACCAGGGTGGCAAGCGATGGACCACTCCACCATTGCTGGAATTCTCACGGGCTTCCACAGCCCAGCAACAGGTGCGGCCTCCATCACGCTCCCGCAGCAACACATTGGCCCACTCCCACACCAGAGCTGCTGTGGCCTCCATTCCAACGTTCTCCATCACCCGCAAATCAATGGCACCGAGGGAATACAGGCGCTGCCACTCGTCCATGAGTGGATCATCCGCATTCACCAGAAAGGTGTGATCGAACTGGTCGCGAAGCTGCTGGTCCAGGGGGCGCAGGCTGGAGAAGTCGACCACAAAGCCACAAGCATCCAGCTCCGTTGCGGCAAACCAGAGGGTGAAACTGCGGCTGTAGCCATGCACGAACCGGCAATGGCCCGGATGACGCCACTGCCGATGGCAGCAGGGGTAGCCCTCAAACAGCTTGCTGCAGCTGAAAGTGGTGGGGGGGTGAAGCACGCTGTACTGCAAAGAACCGGGTGAAACGTTGCGGGAGGATCAGAAGCTCTGACCGTGGAACCGAGGACTGATGCAGCCTCTCAGCCCCGCCTTCATCGACCAGCTCCGTTTTAACGAAGCTGGCCTCATCCCAGCCATCGCCCAGGACTGGCTGGACGGTGCGGTGCTGATGGTGGCCTGGATGAACCGCGAAGCGATCGAATGCACGTTGCGCACGGGAGAAGTGCACTACTGGAGTCGATCCCGTCAGGAGTTGTGGCACAAAGGAGCCACCAGCGGCCACACCCAGACCATGCGCGACCTCCGCTACGACTGCGATGCGGATGTACTGCTGGTGACAATCGAGCAGACGGGGGATGTGGCTTGCCACACCGGCGCTCGCAGCTGCTTCTACGAAAGTGGGAATCAACGCACTCCAGGTGGCAACGAAGCGCCACCACCGCCAGCAGATGCCTGCACCGAACTGTTCCGGGTGATCGAAGGTCGGCGGGAACGTCCGGAAGAGGGCAGCTACACCAACAAACTGCTGGCCGGAGGAGACAACCGCATCCTCAAGAAAATCGGCGAAGAAAGTGCCGAATTCGTGATGGCCTGCAAGGACGACAACGCTGATGAGATCGCCGGCGAAGCCGCCGACATTCTGTTCCACATGCAAGTGGCCCTCACCCATCACGGTGTGAGTTGGCGAAAGGTGCAGGAGGTGCTGGCGGCCCGTCGCGGAGCCCCGCGCCGCCACTGATCCCTGCTGGCCCTCAGGGAAGGCAGGTGCTGTCGCTGGCAATGTCCACCTGGTCACCCAGATTCAACCGATCCAGCAGCACTTCCATGGTGAAGCGGCCCGCATTGATGCAGCCCCCGGTCACCGCCTGACCGATGCGGCTCTGATCATTGCTGCCGTGAATGGCGAAGCTGTACCAGCGGAAGGTGCCGTCATAGGTGTTGAACGCAAACGGCTGCTCCGTCATCGGAACTGGCTCGAGGCTGATGTATCCCGTCCCGTACTCACCTGTCTCGCCATCCCCCTTGAAATCGATGGAATTCATGTTGCTGAACAGGGTGCTGCGCAGCTCGGATTCTGTTTTTCCTGAGCGCTCCACCAGCTCCGGGTCCATCTCAAATCGACCCTCGCTGAGAATCGCATTCACCCGGAAACGTCCCAGCGGTGTCACCCCCTCCTGAAACCGGGTTCCGGCACAGGCAATTCCGTTGCGGCCCTGGCCGACACTGAACCGCAGCGGTTCTTCCGGACGCTGCAACAGGCCAAAGCTGGCTGCGGGGTCATCGCCATCGAGCTGGATCGTCAGCATTGGACTCTCAACAGCGCCGCTCAGCTCAGCTTCGGGAGGATCCACCCCCGCACAGGCATTGAGCAGGGTGAGCAGCGCAACGGCAGCCAGGGATCGCAGAGCCATCACGACCTTGAGGCGGCTGACGGCAGCTTGCCGACTCAAGGGGAACCC
>CAJWLE010000017.1:0-17232 GCA_913042965.1 uncultured Synechococcus sp. | reverse complement strand
CCCCTTGAGGTGATGAGCGGTTTGTTCTGTGCCATCGCCCTTGGCTTGTTTGCCCTGCTTCAGCCGGCTTCCGATGATGATGATTCCAACGGTGGCGGCGGTGGCGGCATGATGCAGCCCATCGCCTGATCAATTGTTCAGAGCTGCGAGCAGATTGCTGCTGCCTGGCTTGTATTCGAGGCTCAGTTCCGAGCCCAGCATTGATGTCAGCAAGGTTTTTTCAGCTATCCGATATTGGCTATCGCGTTGAGTCCCCAGGTCCGTTGACGTGATTTGCCTCATTTCCTGCTCAGTGAACGAGACCGCCACATCGGGTTCAATTCCGTTTTTGTGAATATCGGTCCCGTCGGGAGTCAGGTATTTGGCGATCGTGACGGTCATTCCGGAACCATCGGCTAGGCCTCGAACCGCCTGCACCAGGCCTTTGCCAAACGTCTTCTGACCGATCAGCTGAGCTCGTTGGTTCTGTTGAAGTGCCCCAGAGAGGATTTCACTGGCACTGGCCGAGCCCTGGTCGATCAGCACAACCATCGGTTTGTCCGTCAAGGCATTTCCGGTCGCCCGACGCACGTCACGAATTCCCTCCCGGGTTCGCGTGCTCACGATCGTTCCTTCATCCAGCCACTGGCGTGCGATGTCGATGCTGGCCTCCAGCAGACCGCCGGGGTTACTGCGGAGATCGAGCACATATCCCTCTGCACCGCTGCTTTCATGCGCCTTGATCGCAGCCCGCATCTCCCTTGAAGCGTTGGCATTGAATTGCTTCAACCGGATATACCCCACCTTCGTGCTGCCATCGGCACTGGTGTTGAGGCTTGATGAGACTGCATTGATCTCGATGCGCGCCCGTTTCAGCGACACGTTGATCACAGCCCCTTGACGACGAAGACCCAGAACGACCTTTGACCCTTCCGGCCCACGGATTAATTTCACCGCATCCTCGGTGTTCATCCCCTGAGTGCTCTCACCATCAATGGTGACGATCACATCCTTGGGTTGCACCCCAGCTCGAGATGCTGGCGTTCCTTCAATTGGAGCAACAACGATGAGTTCTCTGGTCTCCTTGTCGAGGCTCAGCTGAATTCCCACACCACGCAGTTCGCCGGAGGTGTCGATCTGCATCTCCTTGAATTCCTTGGGATCCAGAAAACGCGTGTAGGGATCGTCAAGGCTGGCGAGCATGCCTCGGATCGCTTCATAGGACTCCCCTGTGCCCGCATAGGACTTCGCCAGCAAGGTGCGACGCAACTGTCGCCAACGGCTGGTGCTGTAAGCACCGGAAGAGTCGAGGTAATCGCGATACACGATCTGCCAGACCTGATCGATCACCTCTTTGGGGCTGTCCGAAATCGCAGCTGATGAAGCACCTGGCAATCCAAGCCTTGGCGCTGCTACCGCAACAGCCATACCGCTGATGGCAAGGGCAATGACCAGAGGACCGGAACGAAGCAGGGAACGCAGGCGAGGCAGGCTTGCCAAGATCTCTCAGATCAGATTGTTCAGCCTAACGACCTTATTCAGGGTCGACCCAGCGGCCATCTCCCTTGATCAAATCGATCAGGGCCGTGACACCCTCCGATTCCGGCACCTTGCGGATTTCGTCGCGACCGCGATACAGAGCAATGGTTCCGGGCCCTTTGCCGACGTAGCCGTAGTCGGCATCGGCCATCTCCCCGGGGCCATTGACGATGCAGCCCATCACGGCGATATCCAGACCCTTCAGATGATGGGTGGCGTCACGCACCTTGTGCAGGACCTCCTCGAGGTTGAAAAGGGTGCGTCCACAACTGGGACAAGCCACGTACTCGACCATGGTTTTGCGCAATCCCAGGGACTGCAGAATCGAGTAACAGACCGGGATTTCCTTCTCCGGCGATTCGGTGAGCGACACCCGCAAAGTATCCCCGAGACCACGCGAAAGAAGGCTTGCAATCCCCGCGGTGCTCTTGATTCGGCCGTAGTCACCGTCACCGGCTTCCGTCACTCCGAGGTGGAGTGGATAGTTGAGGCCTTCCCGATCCATCGTGTCAGCCATCAACCGGTAGGCCGCCAGCATCACTGGAGCGCGTGAAGCCTTCATCGAGATCACGATGTTGTGGAAATCGAGCTCGTTGCAGATACGAACGAATTCCATTGCCGACTCCACCATTCCCTCAGGGGTGTCCCCGTAGGTGAAGAGCATCCGCTCCGCCAGGGAGCCATGGTTCACACCGATCCTCAGTGCTTTGTTTTGATCACGCAGCCGGGTGACTAAAGGTTCAAAGGTTTCGCGAATCCGCGCACCGATTGCGGCGAACTCGTCCTTGGTGAATTCAGTCCGATCTGGATCCGGCTTGTCAAAGACGAACAATCCCGGATTGATCCGAACCTTGTCGACGTGCTTGGCAACCTCAAGAGCAATTTTGATCCCGTTGTGGTGCACGTCGGCCACAAGAGGAACATTGCAACCCTGTCCCCGCAGGGAAGCCCGGATTTTGCCCATCGCTTTCGCGTGACCGATCGTGGGTGTTGTCACCCGAACGATCTCGCAACCGACGTCGACCAGCCGAAGTATTCCAGCGACGGATCCCTCAATATCGAGCGTGTCTTCATTGATCATTGACTGAACAACGACCGGGTGCTCACTGCCGATCGGTACGTCGCCCACCATCACGGTCCGGGTGACACGGCGATGGATCTTGGTGTCGTAGCGCCGATCCAGGGCAGTCATGGGTCCGAACCAGAATCGGGCCAAGGCTCGCACAACCGCTGCCGAACCGCGGCAAGGTCCTGACGGGTGAGATCCAGTGGCGCACCCGGTTCACGGGATGGATTCCGCAGCAAATACGCAGGGTGAAAAATCGGCATCACCGCACGCCCTTCCCAGCTCTGCCACTGCCCCCGCAGCTGGGTCATACCACCTTTGATTCCAAGAATCGCCTCAACCGCTGTGGCTCCGGTCAGCACGATCACAACCGGGTCAACCAGCGCCAGCTGCTGATCAAGCCACGGACGACAGGAGCGCAATTCACCCTTCTTCGGCCGACGGTTGTTGGGGGGACGGCACTTGATCGCGTTGCACACATACAGGTCCTGGTCGGGATCCAGGCCCACCTCCATCAACAGGGAATCCAGGGCCCTGCCGGACCGGCCAACGAAAGGTCGCCCCTCTGCATCCTCCTGCGCTCCGGGTGCTTCACCAATGAGCATCAGCCGAGAGGACGAATTCCCACGGCTGATCACCACGGATTGCCGGGTCGTCGCCAGGTCACAGGCGGTGCAGCCTTGGCAGTCGTTCAGATCGACCGTCATCCCCTGCTCGGAGCTGACTGCACCGGCACCAGCAGCAGCAGAGCATTTCCTTCCGGATCGTTCAACCAGGCTTCGGCTCCGAAAGATTCCAGCCGTGGCTCCTCCTCCACAACAGCACCAAGACCTTGGGCCTGTTCCAACCATTCCAGGAGTGTTGCGAGTGGGTCCCGGTGGGGGGGGAGCCGGAGGCACGGTGCAAGCGCTTTACCCCGCTCAGGGAATGAACGTTGACGCGATGGTCGATAAATCTCAAGCGTTGTTCCGCCCGGAATCGTCAGGCGCCAGTGATGTGGTGACAAACCCTGGGACGCCTTGAGCTCCAGCAAGGATGCATAAAACCGTGCCAGATGTTCAGGCTCTTGGGCCGCCAGAACCCAGTTGAGGGTGATCGGTTCCATCAATTCAGCCACGAAGGTGTTGTCGGTGACACAAGGTGCGGCAGGATGCAACTTTGAACGCGCTTGGGATGGTGCGTTGACCATGCAGTGCCCGCCTGAACTGTCTCAACGGGCCGTCGCCCTGAAGCCTTCGCTCACGCTTGAGATCAGCGCCAAGGCCAAGGCCCTTCAGAGCGAAGGTCGCAATATCTGCAGTCTCAGCGCTGGCGAGCCGGACTTCAACACGCCCGATTTCATCACGGAAGCAGCCCGTGATGCTCTGTCCGCTGGATTGACCCGATATGGCCCTGCAGCCGGCGATCCGGAACTGCGGCAAGCCATCGCTGACAAGTTGACCCGTGAAAACGCTTGCCCCACCACTGCTGGGCAGGTCTTGGTGACCAATGGCGGCAAACAGGCGATCTACAACCTGTTTCAGGTTCTGCTCAATCCCGGTGATGAGGTGCTGATCCCGGCGCCGTACTGGTTGAGCTACCCCGAAATGGCTGCTCTTGCCGGGGCGGTAGGGGTCACCGTTCCCACCAGTGCAGCATCCGGCTTTCAACTTGACCTCGATCAGCTGGAACGCCGGATCACCAAGCGAACCCGGTTGCTGGTTCTCAACAGCCCCGGAAATCCGACCGGCCGTGTGTCGAGTCTCGAGGAGCTGAAGGCCCTTGCGGAGGTTCTGCGTCGTCATCCCCGGGTGTTGGTGATGAGCGATGAAATCTACGAACATCTTCTGGCTGATGGCCAGGTTCATCACAGCTTTGCTGCTGTGGCAGAGGATCTGCGGGAACGCTGCTTCACCGTCAACGGCTTCGCCAAGGGATGGGCCATGACCGGATGGCGCCTGGGTTATCTGGCCGGTGCGGAGTCTGTGATCAAGGCGGCAGCTGCACTGCAGAGCCAGAGCACGAGCAATGTCTGCAGCTTTGCCCAGCGCGGTGCCTTGGCTGCTCTTCAGGGTTCGCGGGACTGCGTCCACGCCATGGCCAAGAGCTACAACCATCGGCGAGAGCTGCTCTGCAAGGGTCTTCAGTCGATTGAGGGAATCACCCTCGTCCCGCCCCAGGGTGCCTTTTACGCCTTCCCGCAGTTGCCGCCGA
Organism: uncultured Synechococcus sp.; assembly: GCA_913042965.1. Lineage (GTDB taxonomy): Bacteria > Cyanobacteriota > Cyanobacteriia > PCC-6307 > Cyanobiaceae > Parasynechococcus. The sequence continues at coordinate 12,455 of CAJWLE010000017.1, read as the reverse complement.
ACGTCTCTGCCTCCCTCGAGTTTTGCAAGCGAGCCCTTGAGGTTGAAGGGCTGGCCCTCGTTCCCGGTATCGCCTTCGGCGACGACAGCTGCGTTCGTTTTTCCTGTGCAGTCTCGAGTGAGACAATCAAAGATGGCCTGAAACGCTTTCAGCGTGTGCTGAAAACCTTCTGAGATTCACGAGGGTTCAGGTCGAGCCAAGCCAAAGTTTTTGATGCCTGATCGACAACCTCGAGTCATCGTCTTTTCCGGCTTCCTCGCCGGTTTGGGGCTGACTGCTGCGCTCACCGGCTGTAGCTCCACAAATCCCGGCGGAGAAGCATCCACGCTTCGGATTGGTGCGATTCCTGATCAGAACCCTGAGAAGCTCAACCGTCTTTACGACACCCTCTCGGATGAGCTGAGCGAACAGTTGGATGTGCCGGTGAAGTACGTGCCGGTGAGCAACTACGCCGCAGCGGTGAGTGCGTTTCGCAGCGGAAGCCTGGATCTCGTTTGGTTCGGTGGCTTGACCGGTGTTCAGGCAAGGCTTCAGACACCGGGCTCCCAGGTGCTTGCCCAACGGGATATCGATGCCGAATTCACCAGTGTGTTCATCGCTCACGGAGCCAGCGGGCTCAAGCCGATCACCAGCTCAGATCAACTGGTGCAACTGAAGGGCAAGCGGTTTGCCTTCGGCTCCGAGAGTTCCACCTCCGGCCGGTTGATGCCGCAGTACTTCATGGAACAGAACGGCGTAACTCCTGAGGATTTCGCCGGTGGGCGGCCCGGTTTCAGCGGTAGCCACGACGCCACCATCGCTGTTGTTCAAAGTGGGGCTTATGAGGCGGGGGCCCTTAACTCCCAGGTCTGGGAGAGCCAGGTTGAGGATGGTCGTGTCGATCCGGACAAGGTGGCCGTGATCTGGCGCACGCCGACCTACGTCGACTACCACTGGGTCGCTGGTGCCGACCTCAATCAGCGATACGGCGAAGGCTTCACCAACCGTCTTCAACAAGCGTTGATCGCAATCGAACCCGATACCGAGAGACGGCGAAGCATTTTGGATCTCTTCGGAGCCGAAGCCTTCATCCCGGCGGCCGATGGCGATTACGCAGCGATCGAAGCGGTTGGCCGGGAGCTGGGAAAAATTCGTTGATGCCTCTACTGGAGCTGCTTCAGGCAGGCCTGGCCGGACGGCTCCAGCCGAGCAACCTGCGGATTCACAACGGCGAGCGGATTGTTCTGCTTGGTCGCAGTGGTGCGGGCAAAAGCACGTTGATCAGCCTCTGCAACGGTGCCCTTCAACCGGATCAGGGCCACGTGCACTGGTGTGGACAGCCGCTTGGTCAACGATCCAGACGCCAACGTTGTCAGCTGGGAACGCTGTGGCAGGAGCTTCGGCTTGTTGAAGAGTTAACCGCCGTGCAGAACATCCAGGCTGGAGCACTCGGTCGTCACAACTTGCTGTGGGCTTTTCGCAATCTGCTCGGTCTGCTGGATCCTGCGTCCTGCATGGACGCGTTGGGCAAGGTGGGACTTGAAACGGATCTGCTCCACAAACCTGTGCACTCTTTGTCGGGAGGTCAACGTCAGCGGGTTGCGCTTGCTCGTCTGATGCATCAGATGCCGGAACTGGTGCTTGCAGACGAACCGTTGTCGGCTCTGGACCCAGTGCTGGCCGATGACGTTCTGGCAACGCTTCTTCAAGCTCCGGCTTGTTTGATCAGCCTGCACCGCCCGGAATTGATGCATCGATTCAATCGCGTTCTGGGGGTACGCCATGGCGAACTTGTGCTGGATCAACATCCCGACGCCGTCACCGAAGCTGATCTGAAGTGGCTCTACAGCGAATCCTGAAACAGATCCAGGGTTGCTTGGCGGCACCGCTGATGCCCCTGCTGCCAAGTCTTCTGCTGTTGCCGGTGCTGCTTCGACTCTTCATGGATCTCCATGCAGGAGGTCTGAACCTGGTCCTGCGCTTCTGGCAGGCCGCGCTGCAGCCATCGTTGGATCCCGTGCTGCTCCGAAGCCTTCTGGGTGCGGTGGCCACAACACTCTTGATGGCCGTGCTGTCCTGGGTCATCAGCACAGGAGCGGGGCTTGTCCTGGGACTTCTCTGCTCCCAGCGTGTGGCGAGATTGTTCGGCGCATCCGGACGGATGTCAGCCGTCCTGAAATACCTTTTGGCACCCATCCGTGCCCTGCATGAGCTGATCTGGGGATTGTTATTGCTCCAACTGTTCGGACTGAATGGTTGGGTGGCTGTCCTCGCCATCAGCCTCCCCTACAGCGCTCTGATGGCGCGGGTTGTAGCCGATCAGCTCGACAACAGATCGTCCAGTGCGGCAGATGCATTACGCAATGGAGGTGCCCCTGCAGGGTCAACATTGATCACCGCTGTCCTGCCTGAAGCAGCCAGCGGACTCCTGAGTCACAGCGGTCATCGGCTGGATTGCGCCTTGCGTTCAGCCGTGCTGCTTGGCGTGTTCGGGTTGGGGGGGATCGGCACCGATCTGGCCCTCAGCCTCCAGTCATTGCGCTTTCACGAGGTTTGGAGCGGACTATGGGTGCTTGCCACGCTGATGCTGGTTCTGGATCGGCTGCGACGCAGACCTCTGCTTTTGAGCCTTCTGGTGCTGCTGTGCCTTGGAAGCGCATCCTCACAACTTGATCTCACTATTCCTCAGTTCACTCAGACACTGCTGAGCATCCCGAGCGGACAATTCCTCCCGGCCCTTCTGGAAACACCCTGGGCAGAACTGATCGGCGGCACGCTGCTGGTGACCTTCATTGCAGCCGCGATCGCGATTGGTTTGCCACCGCTGGTGTTGTTGCTGACGCTTGATCACAGAACGCTTCGGCAACCGCTCTGGGCCCTGATGCGCTTAATCCCTGTGCCCTTGACCGCTTTATTGCTGCTTCTGATGTTTCAACCGAGTGCCGTGCTTGCCGCTGTTGCTCTTGGGCTTCACCACAGCGGGGTGATGGGGCGTGTGATGGAGGAGGACTTGGACCATTGCAGCAGCGATACGGCCAAAGCCCTACACCAGCTCGGTGCCAGTCAATGCTCTGCTGTTCTGTACGGACAGCTTGGCCCGATCAGCCGTCCCTATCTGGCATACGGCCTGGTACGGCTGGATGTGATTCTCAGGGATACCGCTGTGGTTGGGATGGTTGGAGGTGCTGGACTGGGTTGGCAGCTGATTGATGCACTGGGCTCCTTCCACTGGGCGCTCGTTCTTTGGCTCCTGCTGGCGTACGGAGTCCTGACCCTCTGCGGCGAGCTCATCAGTGGCTGGTTGCAGAACACCTGGAGCTGCAAGGCTGTCGAAGCCTGAACCGGAGGACAACCGATGAGGCCGAAACAGTTGGTGGTGCTTGGGGACAGCGGCGTTCTTGGCTGGGGAGATCGCCTGGGAGGGGGGTGGTGCGAACGACTGCGCCTCAGTTGGATGCAGCTCCCCCATGCGCCTGTTGTTTATCCGCTTGGGATTCGTGGTGATGGACTTGAACGGGTCAATGCGCGCTGGCAGCGGGAATGGGCCTGTCGTGGTGAACTGCGCCGCAAAGTGCCGGATGGCGTTTTGTTGTCCGTGGGCCTCAACGACACTGCACGGGTTGGAAGCCGCAATGGTCGCCAACAGCTGACCCCTGAAGCCTTCGGGTTCGGGCTCAGCCAACTCTTGGATGAGATCCGGCCGCAGGCTTCCGTGATGGTGATGGGAATGACAGCCGTGGATGAGCACGTCATGCCCTATGCCGATTGCCTTTGGTACGCGAACACAGACGTTCAGGCCTTGGAAGCTGAAGCCGCAGAAGCCTGCCGCTGCGTTGATGTGCCCTTCCTCAGTCTTCACAACGACATGCTGACCGAACCCGACTGGCTCACCTGGATGGAGCCGGATGGCATTCACCTCAACAGTGATGGGCACAGCTGGATCGAACGCAAAGTCAGTGCCTGGCCTGCCTTGATGGCATGGGCCGGCCTTGAACAGACCCAGACATCTGTGCCTATCGCTCTGTAAACCCATGGGCCAACACCGATTAATGTGAGCATCCCCTGACATTCGGACGTGGAAGCCAAAATCTCCTGCGACCAGGCCGGCGGACTGCCTCCCGCTCAGCGGAAAACCACACTGAAGTGGGACACGAACGGTGAACTGACGTCGATCGACATGGCAAGGATTGTGGACCGACTCACTCAACCTGAACTCAAACGCTGCGATCTGGACGACAACTGAGGCTCACTTGGGCGCCATGCTTGCCTTGGCCTCGGTATAGAACTGAAGATCGATCAGGCTGAGCCCCGCATCCGCAGCCATCGATTCCACCCGTTTGCGAACCGCCGGGCGAACAAAGAAAGGAACGTCTTTTTTCAGGGCAGCCTGCGCGTCTGGATGCCAGTTCATCCGCAATCGTTCCAAGGGGTGATGAGATTATTCGGCACCCAGGTGCCTATGTGTGGCACCGCAGTGTGCAGACCAAACCGTTGATGCAACGAATGCTGAAGTCAGTTGCTTCAACAACATGTCCAGCCGATCTTCAGCACGGTCCGAGCAGCACCGTCACCTGCCCAAAGAGATCCGAAACCGCAATCTCCTTGCCCTAAAGCACCTGGGATTGGCAGGCCTGGAGGCCACCCGTCAACAACGTCGCGGTCCAGAGGACTGGGAGGATTTGATGCAGGAGGGATGCCTGGGTGTTGTCCGCGGAGCGGAGCGCTTCGATCCAGGCCGTGGGCTCAAATCGAGTACGTATCTATCCAATTGCGCCAGGGGGCAGATTCTCCATTACCGGAGAGATCGAGCCTCCATGGTTCGAATTCCCTGGCGACTCAGGGATCTCTATACAGCCGGGATCAAGCTTCAACGAACCCGTGAACAAGCCAATCAAGCTCCGCTGCAGATCGAACAACTGGCCAGTGCTTTGGGAATCAACTCACAACGCTGGATCGAAGCTTGCCGTTGTCAGCTTCTGTCACGAACACAGACCATCAACCACGAGGCATTTGAGCCAAGCAATTCCGAAGAAGAGGACTCACAACTCCTCTGGCTCCAGCATGCAATGAAGCGCTTAAAGGATGCTGATCGGCAACTGTTGGAGAACCATCTGGTGCAAGGTCGAAGCCTGAAGGATCTGGCCAAAGCGACCCGAACGACCTCGCGGAAGGTGCGCCATCGACTTGATCGACTGCTGGCTCAGCTTCAGGATTGGGCAAAACAAGACGGGATGTTGGAGATCACATCCATCTGACCAACACCACGATTGCAAGCAGGGCCGCCAGAGTTGTCTGGATCGCATTGACCAATTCATTGCTCAACCAGGACACGCGATCCTGAGCCAAAGCACCCAGGAGGCTTTCAGCAAGGGTTGCGACGAAACCAATCAGCATCACAACGGCGCTGACGGCCAGGCTCGGCAAGAGCTGAAGTGCGAACAAAACCAGGGTCATCAGAACGCTGCCGGCGGCACTGGCCAGGGTTCCTTCCACACTGATCGCCCCTTCAGTTCCAGCGGGGACAGGACGAAGGGTTGTGATCAATCGCGGCTGCCCACCCCAGCGCTTGCCGATTTCACTGCCGAAGGTGTCTGCCAGTTTCGCGGCAAAGCTGGCGCAGAATCCCGCCAACAGCAGGGCTTTCGGCTCAAGCCCTGAGCCGATCAGCAGAGCAAGTGCTGCTCCGGTGGCGGCTGATCCCCAGACGTTGGCGGGGCCGCGGCGACCTCCGCGCGCTTCTGCAAGGCCTCGTTTCTGTTTATCGCGCCAGCCGATTTTCGTCACAAGACTGCCTGCCACCAGGTAAACGACAACAGCAAGCCAACCTCGCCAGCCCAGGCACCCCCACAGGATTGTTCCCAGAGCTCCGGCATGCACCCAGCCAGAGGGGGTCAGCAGGGGTAGACGTTGCGCTCCAGCGATCAAAGCTGTGTTGATCAGAATCGCCTGAAGCCAAAGCATGGACATCGAAAAGCCCCCAACCGTGTTGCAGTGCCATAAGTATTGACCTGAAGCCGACTGCAACGGCGGAGAATCAGCAGGCCTTCCAAGGGTTGTCGCCATGATTTTCGGAAAGAACAAGAACTTCTTCCTGACCCTTGAGGCGGAGGCGCCCGAAGTTGAACTGGCCATGGCTGAAGCCACTGCACCAGAAACAGAATCCCAAAGTGCATCTGCACCCGAGATGTCGCTCACGGTGGCCGTGGCGGAGCCGGAGGCCACCGAAATTGCAGAGCAAGCGGAAGCCTGCGTGATTCAGAGCACTGCTGATCAACCAGTCGACCAGGATTCACCTAACCCACAAACCACCGCTGAAGCGATTGCCGCGGAATTGGCTGAGTCAGAAGCCGCCCGCCCCACGATCACCTTCAGCACTTATGCCCCTGATCGACTGATGGTTGGCGGTGGACTGCCCACCCGCCGTCGTCGGCCCGGCGCATCCATGCAAGTATTCCGTGGACTTGCTGATGATCTGTTCAAGATCTGAGCATCCAGAAAAAGATTGAAGCCATAGCCAGAGATGTTACATAACAAATAGACCGATAAAGCAATACTAGGGTCGTCCCTTGAATTCATTATTAATAGCGTTCGATTGTTGATGTCATCATTTCAATGAGGTCGCCTTAATCCACAGGCAATGGAAATTTTATACTGCTTTTAAGACAATGCAAGCTTCAGAAACCAAAGACAGAATTCCTGATTTTAAAAGTTGATAATATCTCCACCAAGATATTCTTTCATTGACCGCCAATGGCAAAGACAGTGGAACAATCCAGACACTCTATCGCAAAATAGAGGTTAATTCCATGGCCTATAGAAAAAAGGGGCTTTAAGACGCAAGATTATCCGTCAGACTCTCAGCGACTCAAAGATACAGAAGGTTCCATGAAAAACTGACCGATGAGATGTAATTTACTCTTGCGGGATTGCGAAGGTGTATTCAAGGGCTTGCTGGATGGCAAAAGTTAACCATAGGGTAAAAAGTATTGTCATTGCAAGAAGAAAGCCGACAGAGAATAAGCTCAGAACGAACGATGCAATGCTTCCAAACAGGACAATCTCTTTGAGGTTACTGGCTGGTGCTTTGAGTTCGGGCGATCGGACAACGCCTTCGGGCAGGGGCTTGCGAGCTATTTTTTCTGCTCTTGCGACTATTTCATATTCATAATATATGGTCGCAATTCCGCATGTAACGATTGAAAGAATAATACCCACGGCAGGGTCTACAAGAGGCTTATCGCTGGCGTCATTGATCGCCGCAATCCAGCGATAAAGCAAAACAAAATAATAGATGCCACAGGTTACTAGAATTAGGACCACCAGCAGCGCAGGATTCTCATGCTTAATTGGATATTTCTGGCTCATAAGGCTGATGGTTTCTAAAATCAAAATAGCCATCGAATCAAGCTTTTGCATGCTTGACGACCACACCAATCGACGTCATGGATAGACACCAGAGACTACCCAGGCGTTATTTCCCAGCGATAGCGCCATGGCTTGCACTTACTTATCTGACAATGAAGGGATGGCTCCCATGGCTGCCTGGATTTTCTTGCCCAATTCGTCACTTAAGTGGTGTGCCTTGCCCTGGATGCTTTCTTACACGTTCTGTTTCATTAGCTTTAACTGGACAGCTAAGTGATTCCTTGGAATATCATGTTCTTGGCCCACCAACAGCGGCTGGACTGATTGCTTGGGCCATTGCATCATTACGGCATCGGAGATTCTATTGGGCGCCATTTTGCAATAAATTTCTCATCGTGATGAGTAGCTTGGCAATTTTGGTTTGGCTTGCAAGAATAACAGCATTTTATGGATTCAAAGTACCTTGCTTTCCCGCATTTTAGCAAGCATGCTTAAAATAATTGGCGTAGATTTCCATAAAGCATCAATCGAATGGGCGTAAAAATGACCAAACTGCATACTTTTGCGCGATAGTTCAGGAATGACTTATGTTAAAAACATCTGTTAACGATCGAGAAGGCCCTTGCAAGTATTGGAGAAAAAAGAGGCCAGTCCCCTCAAAATGGACACAAACTTCTATCTACGAAGATCCAGCTCCGCTGCACAACTAAAACAAGCCAGGAGGAGGAAAGAGCTTTTGAGGTGTCTACTGACAACAAGTTGATTGGCAACCTTAGCCACCCAAGGCTACTTATGGTCTGCAACATTCATACTAGCTCCAACAATCACAATGCTCATATCAGTGGAGTCATCCTGTAGAAGTCTGGGTCCAGCCAGTATCAACTCACTGTCCTGGCTCCAGTAACCATTTGATCTCTTCTCAGTAGCGCAAACCTGTCTAAAGCACTACCTTTTGGTTGCAACCAATTTCAATCGCAAAGCGACAGCCACACAAAAACATTTTCAACTACATGAATTTGTTTCTCAAAACCCAGTGGCCATTCACCATCCAACACTCCAAGAAAAGATCAGTTTCAAATCGTTATGAGATCCTCCACACAACCTGAACAGGTCACCAAAACCGTTGTTGGCATCACAACGGTGTTTGTTGGTGGCATCGCGCTTCTATCCAGTGTTTTTGTTGTTCCGGCTGGTGAAGTTGGTGTCGTGACGACCCTGGGCAAAGTTTCCGAAACGCCTAGAACGCCTGGCCTCAACCTGAAGCTTCCGTTTATTCAGAGTGCGCATAATTTCAGTGTTCGAACACAGGTTGTTCCCGAGAAATTTTCAACACTTACTAAAGATCTGCAGGTTATCGAAGCAACGGCAACAGTGAAATACGCCGTCAAATCATCAGAAGCTCCTCGTATTTACAGCACGATTGCTACAGATGATTCAGCCATTTATGCCCGCGTCATTCAGCCGTCCTTGCTGAAATCACTCAAATCAGTCTTCTCCAAATACGAACTCGACACAATCGCTACTGATTGGAACACCATTTCATCGCTTGTACAAGAAAGTGTTTCCGCCGAATTACAGCGTTTCGACTACGTTTCCGTGAAAGGATTGGATATTACTGGGCTCAAAATCGCGGAAGAATATCGTGCGGCCATTGAACAGAAGCAGATTGCCGAGCAACAATTACTCCGTGCCAAAACCGAGGTTCGTATTGCCGAACAGGAAGCCCGGAAATTCAACACACTTAATAAGGCCTTGAATGAGAAGGTGCTTTACAAGCTTTTCCTCGACAAATGGAATGGTCAGACTCAGGTTGTACCGGGTCTGGGCGGTGGAACTCCACCCGTGATCGTTGGCCGGTGATTGTTGGCCGATAAGCAGTGCCGCCCTCTCACTCGTCTGTCGTTCGCAGATCCAGTGACGAAAACGTCAGACTGATTTGGTTTGCTTCCGACGATGTGAGACGGGTTTTCGCTGCTGCCTTGCTGTCTTTGGCCCTTCTCTGTGCTCCTCCAGCGTGGGCCGGCTCAGTGGACGTTGTGCTGCGCAGCATTAGTGCTGATGGCATTGGAGAACCGATCGGAATTGTGTCGGCATCCGACAGTGATCAAGGCTTGGTGATCCGCCCGAATCTGAAGGGGCTCTCCAGTGGGGAGTACGGCTTCCATCTCCACAGCAACGGCAGTTGTGAACCTTCCTTGAATTCGGAAGGAGTGCGGGTCGCCGGACTCAAGGCTGGTGGTCACTGGGATCCAGATGCGACGGGAACCCATGCGGGTCCATTCGGTAACGGTCACCGTGGGGACCTGAGCCGTTTGGTGGTTGAGGCTGATGGCAGCACTTCCACGGATGTTGTTGCCCCGCGTCTGGTTGTTGACGATCTCAGTGGCAGAGCACTGGTTCTTCATGCCGGAGGTGACACCTATACCGACACCCCTCCTCTCGGCGGCGGTGGAGCTCGGGCTGCCTGTGGTGTTGCCGGTTAATTAGGTGTTCTCTGAACAGTCAGAGAGACGCTCCCGCCAATGCACCAGCTCGACTGCAGATCGAACAGCTGCCGTTGAACTTCGCAGAATGGTGTTGCCCATGTGCACAGGCTGCCAGGAGTGAGTGTTGAACTGTTCAAGTTCGGCTTCGTCCCAGCCTCCTTCAGGCCCCACCACCATCCACACCCACGGGTCTGTCTGGGTCGACAACCATTCAGACAGACTTGGCAGGCCTTCGGAACGGGTCACACCGACCGCCCTTTGTCCAGAGGGCAAAGCCCATTGATCGATCGACTGAAGTGGATGAAGCGTCGGCATCCAGAGGCGTTCACACTGCTCCACCGACTCCTTCAGGATTGTTTGCCAGCGCTCAGGCCGATGCTCAGCCTGTGGAGTGCATCGCCTGCAGCTCAGTGGCTGTATGGCATCGATCCCCAACTCACAGGCCATTCGCAGCGCGTCATCAAACCCTCGTCGGGTGAGGGCCAGTGCAAGACCCAGGCGTCTGACCGGCTCAGGCTCCTGTTCACAGGGTGAATCGCTGAGTTGCAGGCCTTCGCCGTCGACCACGACCGCTTCCCACAACAGACCGCATCCATCGGTGATCGACAGACGCTCGCCAATCCTGCGCCGCAGGACTCGTTTGATGTAATGCGACTCATCCGCCGTCAGAGGGAGCAACCCACCCCCGTTGAGCACCTGGGCCAAACGGCCAGGCTCAATCAACAGCCGACGAAGCTCACCCACCAGAGGGAAAGAGGCTGTCTGGATGTTCTTCGACGGCCCAATCGTCGTTGACGCCGCCAATCACCACTTCTTCGATCTGCACCACATCGGTATCCAGTTGACGCAGGGCGTTGATCAGAACATCGATACCGACGCCGTCACTTGTGCCCATATCAACCCAGCAACGGCCCCATTCACCCTGGTATTCCAGCTCACCCATGTTGTGCATCAGAGCAGGCATAACGCCCTGTGCCTCCTCATTGTCGTAGCTCATCCAGCTCAAATCGGCTCCGGCGTCGTGCGCCTGAAGGTTCTCGGCATTGAACCCACCCAGCCGACCGATCACATACCAGCTGTCGAAGATGCCATCGACGTAATTGCACTCCCCCTGACTTGGTGGAGACGCGAAGCGAAGCCAGATCCAGCAACTGAACGGATCCACTTCGCGGAAACGGACGTCCATGGGGAAGCACCGGTGATTGCGCATCATCGGTCAAGCTGTGGCCCATGTTGAAGCTCAGATCGCTCCACTACTGCCCTGCAACAGCGGAAACACCCATCCTCCGCAATGTCTCCCTGGAGGCGGAGGTGGGCACGCCGGTTTTGATTGCCGGTGCCAGTGGTAGTGGCAAAACAAGCCTGATGGATGTGATCAGCGGTTTGAGCGCTGAACAATCCGGCCAGGTTCTCTGGAACGAACGCACACTCACCCGTCGTCAGCGACGTTGGTTATGCGGACTGGTTTTTCAATTCCCCGAACGGCATTTTTTAGGCCTCACGTTGGGTCAGGAACTGCGACTGGGCCATCGGCGGGTGAGCAGCGACAAGCTGCAGAACGTTCTTGCCCAGGTCGGCCTTGAGACGGTCAGCCTCCAGATGCCACCCGAACGTTTGAGCGGAGGACAACAACGTCGCCTCGCTCTGGCGGTTCAGCTCCTGCGTGGCGCAGAGGTTCTGCTGCTGGATGAACCAACAGCTGGGCTCGACTGGTCGGTACGGTCCGATGTGTTGACGTTGCTGGCGGATCTGTCAAAGCAGCGGGTCGTGATCGTGGTGACCCATGAGCCGCAGTTGTTTGAGGGTTGGAGCTGCAACCGCTACCAGCTCAGGAACGGTGGCCTCGAGCCGGCGTCTAAATTGCCTCCATTGTGAGTAACAACCAATGGCCGACCGCCTGGTGAGAGCGACGGCCGCTGGAGGCGGTATTCGCCTGGTGGCTGTTTCAACGACCGAAACCGTTGTTGAAGCCAGTCAGCGCCATGGTCTGTCCTATCTGACCACCGTGATGCTGGGCCGCGCGATGGGAGCTGGCCTGATGTTGGCCAGTTCGATGAAGGTGAAGCATGGCCGGGTCAATCTTCGGCTCGGTTCCGACGGTCCACTGCGTGGATTGATGGTTGATGCAGGACGGGACGGAACCGTTCGTGGCTATGTGGGAGAGAACGCCCTCGAGCTGGATCCAATCCTTGATGCTGAGGGACACTACGGGTTCAATTTCAAAGAGGCCGCCGGAACCGGCTACCTGCACGTGATGCGGGATGACGGAAAGGGCGAACCCTTCAACAGCACCGTTGAACTTGTGAGCGGTGGAATTGCGGAGGACGTGGCCTCCTATCTCCTGCACTCCGAACAAACCCCTTCAGCGGTTTTTCTTGGAGAAAAAATCAGCAGCAGTGGCCTGCACTGCAGCGGAGGACTGCTGGTGCAGATCCTGCCGAAAGCCGCTGAAGAACCTGCTTTGGTGGAACTGCTCGACCATCGTTGCCGGGAAATCGAAGACTTCAGTGGTCGGCTGGCGCGACACGGAGACAACCTCACCGAATTACTCAAGGACGTGTTTCCAGATCTGGATCCGCGTCCGCTTGAAGATGCTGAAGCAACGCAAACGATTCAATTTCAATG
>CAJWLE010000016.1:0-18233 GCA_913042965.1 uncultured Synechococcus sp. | reverse complement strand
CAGCCAGGGATCGCAGAGCCATCACGACCTTGAGGCGGCTGACGGCAGCATGCCAACTCAAGGGGAACCCTGCAGCGAGGACCGTCCGAAGTCGTTGGGTTGATCACGGACCCACTTCAGGGTGAGCCGGTCACGGTCACTGAGGTCGAGCACCGGAACCTGCCCCTGATGAACCGCCATTGCATCGGTCGGTTCCGGACTGTGACCCCAGAGTCCGAAGGCATGACCCAGTTCATGCAAGGCGGTGGCCTGCTGGACCGGAGCCCTGAGGTTCGGTGAAACCAGAACGGTCACCTGAGGTTCAAAACGCCACACCTCGCGTCGACGCACCTCCAGCAGCTGAAGGAGACTGCGTCCATTGCTGGCGCGCCAACCTCCAGCCACGGCTCTGAGGGGTGGTTTACGACGTTTCAGCAACACATGAGCCCGCTCCGGAGACAGCACCCGTTGCAGAGGTACCAGCTCCGACCAACGATCCAGGGCTGCATTCACCGAGGCGTCCCAGCGTTGTTCCCAGCGGTCAGGCTCCCCGCGAAGGGGTGGCTCCACCCAGACGCACCATTGCGAAAGGGAAGGCCAGCCCATCGGCGTCGTAGCAAGAGAACCGACATAACCCGGTGCTTCCGCAGCCACTGCGGGCTGCAGAGGTGCGGCCTCCACAACACGAACAGACTGGGCTGGGGGGCAGAGATCCACTGGCATCAAGCGGCCGGCAACCCCACACCTCGCGCCATCAGTGTGGCCATCAGAGGAATCGAGGCAAAACCAGCCAGCTCGATATTGATGATCCAGCTCAAACGGTTGGCCAACGCCTCCGTGACCTGAGGCAGCTCACCTTTGCGCAGGGGAATGGCCCAGAGGATGTAGGTGACCGTCGGATACAGCGAAAGGCCACCGACGGAGAGGTAGAGACCCACCTTCCACCAGAACAGGGGGTTCTGGGTATAGAACTCAGATCCTTGACCGAAGTACATCACCCTCAGGATTCCACTGACAAGCAGCGCCAAAGCTGCAATTCCGTAAACAATGTCAGTGATCACCATCGCGGTGGCCTCGCGACGGTTAGGGCTTGCCTTGATCAGGCGACGCTCAACAACCAGCGCCGCAAAGCAGAGCATGAAGCTCAGGTAGTGGACGTAGGCGACACCAGCGCTTTTGGCGACATCAGAGGTGAAGGCGACCGCCAGATCCATGTGGCTGTAACAAATGGTGCAGCGACCATAACCGCCAGCAGCACACATCCACGCAAGATTTTCTTCCAGAGGTTAAAGAAACCGTTTAATCATGGAGCAAAAATGAATTCCGCAGTCTTTATTACACCCTCAAAAAGGAAACTCTCAGGTTCTAGGTTCAATTCAGCCTGGTCTTGCAGATGGTGAGTTCTCTGAGTGCATTCCTCGGTGAAATTGGTCGTCACCAACTGCTCACCCCAGAGCAGGAATTGATGTTAGGCAGAAAAGTTCAGGCGATGGTTGGTATCACCGATCGCTGTCAGCTCGCCGGTGGAACAGGGCCCGAATGTGAGTACAGCGATGCTGAAAAAGTCGTGATTCGTCGTGGAGAGAGAGCCAAGAATCAGATGATCACGGCCAATTTGCGGTTGGTGGTCAACCTGGCCAAGCGTTATCAAGGCAAAGGTCTTGATCTTCTGGATCTGATCCAGGAGGGAACCCTTGGACTGACCCGAGCCGTTGAGAAATATGACCCAACCCGAGGCCATCGTTTTTCGACCTATGCCTACTGGTGGATCCGACAAGGTCTGAACCGTGCCCTTTCAACCCAGAGCCGCACGATCCGGATCCCGGTGAATGTGAATGAGAAGCTCACCAAGCTGCGAGCAGCCAAGGCTCGCCTGATGCAGCGCAACGGCCTCGCTCCCACCAGCGAGCAACTCGCAGAAACCATGGAGATTCCCCTGGCTGATGTGGAAGATCTCCTGGCCTGCGAGCTGCGCAGCGTCACCGTGAGTCTTCAGGGGGTGGTGAAATCCAAATCGGATCCCTCCGAATTGGTGGATGTGCTGCCCAGCGATGAGCTCCCACCCATGGAGCGAGCAGAGATCGCTGAACGATCTGCCTCCGTGTGGACCTTGTTGAACAAGGCGAATCTCACCCCGAAGGAACGCACCGTGGTGACCCTGCGCTTCGGCCTGGATGGAACCAATGAATGGCGCACCCTGGCTGAAGTCGCCCGTCACATGAACTGCTCACGCGAATACTGCAGGCAGGTGGTGCAACGAGCTCTGCGCAAACTGCGCAAAACCGGCATTCAGAGCGGACTGGTGGAAGCCACTCCCTGACGCAGCAACGAGCAGACTGACCATCCGGACGTACGACTCGCGCACTGATCCCAATGGCTGCCTGGACCCCCGAGTTCGAAGCGGAGCTGACATCGTTCCTCAAGGATTGGCTCAAGCAGCAGGGACGCACGCAAGCCGATCTGCGTCGAAGTCTGAAGGCGATCTCCACCCGAATGCCAGCCATTCTTGAGGTTCTTCAGCGTGAGCATCGGAACCATGGTCTGGCTGGATTGGCCAGCCGACTTTGTGCTGTCGAGGCCGAGTGGCATGGGGGCGTGAGCACCTCTCCGGACGCCGAAGACGCGAGCGATCCCTTCGGTCAACTGGACATGCTTCTGCAGGAAATCAGAGAAGACTGCCCCGACTGACGCATTTCAAGGGCAAAGTGGTTTGAACTCGATCGATCCGACGGATGATCTCGGCGATGACCACCGCAGCCGTAGCAGTCTTGGTGAGCCTGACAACCATGGCCATTCCAGCTGCTCAAGCTCAAAGCGAGGGCTGGATCCTGGGCCCTGGCAGCCGCAACGACAAGAACAGCACTGTGGTGCCAACAAACTGCGTCACAGCGGATGACGGCTCTATCTCGTGTGACACCAAGCTGGAGAACACGGGCAGCGGCACCGCTGCTCGGCCGTATTACAACCCTTTCAATGATTAGGACGCCGTGAACAGCAAGCGTCGCCTGAAAATCGATTTCCTGAGCATCGTTGACTCAGGAGAACGTGAGGTGGCCCGGATCCTGACGGTGATCACGGGAGTCGTGATCATCTGCACCTTGGTGCAATTGGTGTTAGCCCTGGGATCCAAACTGCTGTCTGGATCAGAAGCAACCTGGCTGGGGGACGACCTGATCAAGGTTCTGGGTGATCTGCTCACCGTGCTGATCGCACTCGAGGTGCTGCAGAACATCACCAGTTATCTGCGTCAGCACGTGGTTCAGATCGAGCTGGTGCTGGTCACAGCACTCACCGCCGTCGCCCGCAAGGTGATTGTTCTGCCCACCGGTGCCGAAAACAAACCGCAGTTACTGGTGGGCCTGGGCATTGCAGTTGTGTCGTTAGCGGCGGCCTACTGGCTGGTCAAGCGCGCCAATACAGCGCCAGCCAAAGGGTTCCAGGCTCGGGGTCCGTCCTCTCGACGCGATGAGGGCGATGGGAATCGATCAACACTGGATCTCCGACGCTGAGATCAATCTGTTCCGCAGGATCCTGAAGCCTCAATTCCGCACTTCCTCGGAGCAGCAACACCCATTCGGTCTCCTCCTGCACCAGCCACTCCCCTTTGGGGGTTTGAAACGCATTGGACAGGATGAGATGCAACCACCAATGCTCACCGCTGATCAACGTGCGCTCCGACTCAGTGCCCGATGGCGGTAGGGGTTGGGCGAGCAGATTGCCCTCCTTTCCAGACACGGTTTCCTGCTCTCCCCAGCGGCGACCGATCTCGAAGCCCCACTGGCGTGCCAGCTCCACAACGGCGTTGTGATCGTTGCAGCCAGCCAATCGCTTACGGCGCTCAGGCTCATGCTTCAGGCTGTCAACGAGCTGTTGAAGCTGCTGAACCTTGTCGAGGAAGCGAATCAGATCATCTTCAGCCATGGCACGGGGCGCCTGCATGTCAGGTAATCCCGACCACCGACATGTCGCAGGGAACCACCGAAAGTCTGCTGATCGCGATCCGCATGCACAGATGCGTGCTCCATCAGACTGAACGCATCCCATCCGCCATGGCTCGGTTTGATCCGATGGATTGCAGGCCTGGTTTTGGCCCTGGTCGTTGTCACGACATCGGCTCCTCCAGTCAGAGCTGAACGCCCAGTCGACCTCGATGGTGCTGAGCTGTTTTCATTGCACTGCGCCGGTTGCCATCTGAACGGCGGCAACATCATCCGCCGCGGCAAAAATCTGAAACTGGCGACGCTTGAGCGCCGTGGCCTCGACTCCGTTGATGCCATCGCACGCATCGCACGCGATGGCGCCGGCCAAATGAGTGGCTATGGAGACGTCCTCAGTGAGGGAGGTGATCGTGTTGTCGCCAGCTGGGTTCTCGAACAGGCTCAGAACGCCTGGATCCATGGATAGATCTCCACAGACGTCCAGATGTTCTCTCGCCAATACACATCTGCCTCCACAAGCTGACGCACGACTTCGATCGCTTCGGCTTCAAAGATTCCGAACACATGGGTGCTTCCTTCCGTTGGGCCGAGAGTGATCAATTGCCCATCGTCTTTGAGAGACTGCAACCGCGCCAGATGCTCATCACGGAAGGGGGTTCGCTTCTCGAGAGCATCAGCGCAATAAGTTCCCCAAAGTACAAAACGAGCCATAGCAATAATCCGAACCAAAGCAAATTTTGCAAGGTCAAGAATGGCACATAGCAGTGAGTTATCGCCACCTCGAACGCATTGATTCACATCAATCCAATGCTCACAGGCAACGATCTCCTCAACAAAGTCAAGGATCTGGGTGATGCCATCAAATCAGATCTCGTTCATGCCTGTGGTTACGTTTCAACCAAGAAAGACGGCGGTGAACGGCTTAACTTCACGGCCTTTTACGAGGCACATATTGAAGCCAATGGCATCAATCTCAGCGTTAGCGGCTCCGGAAATAGCAGATTCGACTGATCCCTTCGATTCTTCAAAACGGCCCATGCATTCATGCGCTTCCATGCTCGAGGCCAAGAATGTGCAGCGCGCTCTCAATCCGAAGCCGCACGCAATTCACGGCAGAAACGTGCCGCTTCAGCAGCGATTTCACCCGACGGCGCCGCAGCCATACGCTTCACCAAAGCACTGCCGACAATGGCCCCATCAGCTCCCCAATTGCGGACCTGACGCACCTGTTCCGCTCCTGAGATTCCGAAACCAACCGCCACCGGAACCGGAGACGATTGCTTGAGCTTCTGCACCAGGCCTTCCACACGTGTTTCCATCTGGGCCCGTTCACCCGTGACGCCGGTGACACTGACCAGATAGGTGAAACCTCTGCTGCTGCGACCGATGCGGGTCATCCGCTCCTCGGGTGTGGTTGGCGCAACAAGAAGCACCAGATCCAATCCATTCGCTTCAGCCACAGGAGAGAGGCGCTCGGCCTCTTCCAAGGGCAGGTCAGGAACCACCAGGCCGGCAGCACCGGATTCTGCGGCCTGTTCACAGAACCGCTCCATCCCCACGTTGAGCAGGGGGTTGGAATACGTGAAAAGGATCACAGGAATCGAGAGGCGACCCTTCAGGGACTTCAGCATCTCCAGCACGGATCCAGGCGTCGTACCAGCGGCCAGAGCACGGGCAGCAGCAGCCTGGATCACCGGACCATCGGCCAGAGGATCGCTGTAGGGCATCCCCAGTTCCACCATGTCCGCACCGGCCCCCTCCAACGCGAGAAGCACCTCAGCGGTGGTCTCCAGATCCGGGTCACCGGCCATCAGAAAAGGCATCAACGCCAGCCGGTTGGCCTGACGAACCTGCTCGAAACGCTGAGCGATGGGGGACATCGACGAACTCGGCATCGCCTGCGGGCAACGGGGTGGAAAACCCGATGAGCCTATGAGCCTGCGGTGGGCTCCTTGTCGTCCACTCCGATCTTGCGAAGCAAAGCCTGTTGCTCGTCAGGTGACAGTGCCTCGAAGCGAGCGTCCAGATCCTGAATTTCCTGCTCGTCGTAGACCTCTCGGTAGCGACGGCGCTGCTGCATGTAAGTCATCTGTCCAGTCACAACCCTGAACAGATAGGAGCTTGTCCAAACCACCACGATCAGCACAAGCACCGCCTGAGCAGCGATACCAGCGGAGAAGCCCTCGAGGCCTGCAGCGTCGAATCCGACGTATCCGACGCCACCAAGCAGGAGAACGCCCAGTCCGATCAGCAGAACTTTGCCGCGCGTCAACTCAGTTCTCTCCCTGACCGCTGAGGCGAAGGTTCAGGAACGGCGCAAACACGATCATCCCCGGGAAAAACAGGAACACAAGGCCGTAAACCAGCAGACGCTCAATTTTTCCCATCCGGTGCCAGCGGCTGTTCATCCAGACGAACAGAGCCAGGGGGATCACCAGAAGGTAGAGACCACCCAGCAGGCCATAGGCCAGGAGCACAAGCACTGTGTCCTGAGTCAACAGGTTGACGATGGATTGGGGGTCCAAATCCGACCAACGAATGGGTCGAATCTAGGATGTCCAAGCCGGGGGCATGGCGGAATCGGTAGACGCACGCGACTTAAAATCGTTTGGGCCGTAAGGCCTGTGGGGGTTCAAGTCCCCCTGCCCCCATCTCCACTCAGGAGCACTCGTCGAGCAGAGCCTGGAGCTTGCTGCGGAATTCACCCTTCTGAGACCCACCCTTGATCTCACCCTTGATGGCGAAATCACCATCGGGGTCGGTCACCAGCAGGTACGTGGGCCAGCCCATCCCCTCCTTTTTGGGATATTTCGCCAGAAGGACGCGCCGGTACTTTTTGTAGGCCTCAAGGTCCTGCAGCATCACGGAGATGAAGCCGCAGCCCAGCTCTTCGGCCACCTTGGAGTCGTAATGGCTCATGCGATGGCAGGTGCCACAGTCTTCCGAACTGAACTTGATCAGATGCATCACACGATCGTCCACGACAGGATCTGCCCAGCATGGAAGGGAACCAGGCCATCCACAAGTTCAGGCACCAGCTGATCGCGACGTTTCAAGGTGATGCGGTCGCTGTTCACTGGTAATCCATAAAAAGCCGGACCGTTGCGACTGGCGAAGGCTTCCAGGCAATCCAGAGCATTTTCTTCGTCAAACACCTGGGCATAGCTCTCGAGAGCATGCGGTGCATTGAAGATGCCAGCACAACCACAGGAGCTTTCCTTCCCGGAGCGCTCATGGGGGGCTGAATCGGTTCCCAGAAAAAATCGGGCATCACCGCTGGTGGCAGCCCTGCGCAGGGCCAGACGATGCCGCTCCCGTTTAGCCACGGGCAGACAGTAGAAATCGCTGCGCAGACCTCCCGAAAACATCGCATTGCGGTTGATATGCAGATGGTGCGGTGTGATTGTTGCGGCAAGGTTTTGATCCGCGGAACCAACGAAATCCACGGCCTGTTCGGTGGTGATGTGCTCAAACACGATGCGCAGATCCGGATGTCTGAGCGTCAGAGGTTTGAGATGGCGTTCGATGAACGTGGCTTCACGGTCGAACACATCGACATCCGCATCCGTGACTTCGCCATGGATCAGCAGAGGCATGCCGATGCGCGCCATGCAATCCAGCACCGAATCGATCCGGAGCAGATCGGTGACACCGGCGGCTGAATTGGTGGTGGCATTGGCGGGATACAGCTTCGCGGCGGTGAAAACCCCGTCGAGGAAACCGCTCTCAATCTCTTCGGGGGGAATGTCGTCAGTCAGATAGGCCGTCATCAACGGCGTGAAATCCAGTTCAGCAGGGCAGGCCGCTTGGATCCGTTCCCGGTAAGCCCTTGCGGCGGCAACGGTGGTGACCGGTGGCCGCAGGTTGGGCATCACGATCGCCCGTCGAAACGTTCGAGCTGTATCAGCCACCACCCGTTCCAACAGCTGGTCATCACGCAGGTGGACGTGCCAGTCGTCCGGGGAGGTGATCGTGAGCTGATCAGCCATTCATGGGCAATCCCTCCACAGCCAATCGTAGAGCGGTCAGACGATCGGAACCAATGTTCTGTTCAGGAAGGCGCTCCAGCAGTTTCATCTTCTCCAGACGTTTTTGGGTGCTGCCGCTCGCTCCAACGAGGAAGACCTCACGCCCCACTTCGATGGCTTCCTTAACGGCATTTTCCAGAGCAATGGCAGCTGTCACACCCATGTGGGAGACCTCCGAGAGGTCGAAGACCACCACACGGCAGTTACCGATCGCGTTGTGCTCCCGCGCGATCGCCTTGGCCACCCCGAAGATCATCGGGCCGGCCAACTGGAACAACAACACCTTGCCGGAGGCCTGGTCCAGCAGCTGCTGCTCCTCGCTGCTCAGCTCAACATCGTCATCGGCTGTGCTGATGGTTTTCACCTTGCGCGACTGGAGTGCGCTCATCCGATCAATCGTGAGCACATTGGCAACGAAAACACCGATGCCGACCGCTGTGATGAGGTCCACCAGAACGGTCAGGGCGATCACTCCATAGGTGATCACCGCAGCCTTGACCGACAGGTGATGGGCACGCTGAAGGAAATCCCAGTCGATGATGTCGATGCCGACCTTCAGAGCGATGCCGGCAAGAACGGCAAGGGGGATCGTTGAAGCCAACGGCGCGAAAGCCAGAACCACCACCATCAGGATCAGCGCCCTGATCAACCCAGACAGGGCGGATCGGCCACCAGCCTGAATATTGACCACGGTTCCCATCGTGGCTCCAGCCCCGGGAAGACCTCCGAAGAGGCCTGACGCAATGTTGGCGACCCCCTGTCCGACGAGCTCCTTGTTGGAATCGTGCTCGGTGCGGGTGAGGCTGTCAGCCACGACCGACGTGAGCAAAGCATCGATGCAGCCGAGCATGCCGAGCACGGCCGCATCCACGAACATCAACCGGATCTGCCCCCCGCTGTAGCTGGGCATCTGCAAGGTGGGCAGCTCTGCATTGAAGGCCGGAATGGTCTTGAGGCCGGCGTCCTGGAACAAGGTGATCGAAAGCAATGTTCCAAGAACCAGAGCCAGAAGCTGAGGAGGGCAGAACTTCTTGATTCCCGAAGGGGTCAACCACAGGATCGCCACGGTGATCAACGCCAGCGCCAACTCCATCGGCTGGATTCCGGCCATCAGGGTCGGAAGACTGGTGAGTGTGCCGATCACCCCACCTGAGGCCTCCTGGCCCAGGAAAGCCGGCAATTGCAGGATCACCAGGATCGCTCCGATCCCGGACATAAAGCCCGAGATCACCGTGTAAGGCATCTGGGTGACGTAGCGCCCGAGACGAAAGACCCCGAACAGGATCTGGAAGATGCCGGCCAGGATCACCACCGTGAACGCCATGGCCATGGCGGTCTCCTTGTCCGGAGCGGTGGCTGTGAGGCTGAGGATCACCGAGGTGAACACCACCGTCATTGGACCGGTGGGCTCGGAGATCAAGGTGGGGGTTCCACCGAAGAGGGACGCCACCAAACCGATGATCACGGCACCCCAGAGGCCTGGGGCAGGGTCACCCGTTGCAGCCACACCGAAGGCCAGGGCCATCGGCAGCGCCACCACGGCGGCCGTCAGCCCTCCGAATGCGTCGCCGCGCAGGTTGTTCGCGTTGATGCGGTTCAGCAAATTTCGGTGCTGCTGTCGTGGCTGGTGACCTTAGGTCGGTTCTCGGCAAAGCAGAATTCCCTCGTACCAGCTTCCAGCGATGCCGGACTTCCTCAGGGCCACGATCGATGTCCTCCTCGGCATCGGGCTGCTGTTCGGCGGTGGCGAACTGTTTGTGCAGGGGGCTGTCGCCCTGGCGCTTGTATTTGGCATCCCGCAGCTGGTGATCGGTCTCACGGTGGTGTCGCTGGGCACCAGCGCTCCCGAACTGTTCGTGAGCCTCAGTTCTGTCTTCAAGGGATCTGACGCCCTGGCCGTGAGCAATGCCGTCGGCAGCAACATTTTCAACGTGATGGTGGTGCTGGGCGCCAGCGCCTTGGTGCTGCCGCTGCGCGTTGAGAGCCGTCTGGTGCGGCGGGACATTCCCCTGTTGATCGCCATCTCTGCAGCGGTCTGGGGAATCGCCTCAGCCGGCCGCATGACCTGGCAGGCCGGCGTCGCACTGCTTGTGGGATTGGTGATCAACACGATCTGGGAGATCCGCACCGCCCGCGAACAACCTGATGTGAGCGTCGATGCCGAGCCTGAGGTGGACGCCAACGCCGGCCAGGGCGGTTGGGGGCTTGCTGTGCTCAAACTGATCGCCGGTATTGCCGTGCTCACCATCGGATCAAGGGTGTTGGTGAGCGGAGCGATCACGGCGGCAACGCTTCTGGGGGTGAGCGAAGCCGTGATCGGTCTGACGATCGTTTCAGCCGGCACATCAACACCTGAATTGATCACATCCATGGTTGCGGCCCTGCGCGGCCGCACGGATCTCGCCATCGGGAATGTCGTTGGCAGCTGTCTGCTGAACCTCACTCTTGTGCTGGGAGGCGGTGCTCTAGCGGCAGGCAGCCGTGGTCTGCACGTCTCAGCAGACCTGATTCACGATGATCTGCCGGTGATGCTGCTCACCAGCCTGGCCTGCCTCCCGATCTTTTGGACCAAAGGGCGTATCTCGCGGGTGGAGGGAGGCCTGCTTCTCGGTCTGTATCTGTTGTATGTGATCGACAACATCCTTCCCCGCACCTCAATGGCCAGCTGGTCCGATGAGTTCCGACTTGTGATGCTCTGCCTCGTGATCCCTGCCGTGATGGTCATCATCGTGATCCAGGCGCTGCTCTACTGGAAGGGAGCTCAGAGAGTCAGCAGCGACTCGTGACGTGAGCATGAGACAGAAGGAGTTGTATTTCACAATTAAGTACTGACGGCTTGAACGGCGCTGTTCATCCTTGAACTAAGTCGTTCCATGCACGAATGTTTGAGCTGCTGCCGCCGCTCAACGACAAAAATCTCCCCTGGCTCGACGTCATTCATCCGATCGTCGTTCACTTCGTGATCGCGATGGCCCTGATCTCAGTGGTCTTCGACATGATCGGTGTGCTGACAGGGAGAAAAAACCTCTTTGAGGTCAGCTTCTGGAATCTGATCGTCGCCACCGTGGCGATCTTCATCGCCATCATCTTCGGCCAGATCGAAGCTGGTCTCGCCAATCCCTACGGCGCATCACGAGACATCCTCAACATTCACAGCACCATCGGCTGGTCCCTCGCCGGAGTGCTGGCATTGCTCACGAGCTGGCGGTATGTGGCGCGTCAAAAGAACCCAACCGCGCTGCCCAGGCCCTTTCTTGCCCTGGATGTGGCCCTGGCCGCACTCGTGGTGGTGCAGGTTTATCTGGGCGACAAATTGGTGTGGGTCTATGGCCTGCACACCGTTCCGGTTGTGAAAGTCATCCGGGACGGGGTGCTGTCATGACAGCGATCGCGACCATCGCCTCCCCGATCAACGACATCGCCGATTCCCTCGGCGCCAATGACCTGCCTTACGCCATTCCGGTGCACCCCAACCTGGTGCACTTGACCATCGGCCTGTTCGCGATCGGGATCGCCTTTGACTTTGCAGGGGCTTTTTACCCGCTGGAAAAGCGGTTGTTCCGCTTTCTCGCTCTACCGGTAACGCGCAGCGGATTCCACGATGTGGGTTGGTACAACCTGCTGGCCTGCAGCGGTATCAGCTTCTTCACCGTGGCGGCAGGCTTCTACGAGATGCTGCTGGCGGTGCCGCTGCCGGGGGTGCGCAGCGTGCTGGGGCAGACCGCGATCGACACGATGCTTTGGCACGCCATCGGTGGTGTCGCCATCCTGCTGGTGATCGTCGCCATGACCATCTGGCGCGGCTATCAGCGCTTTGTCTGGAGAAAGGATCTCGGACGCCAGGTCACCTGGCTGTATCTGCTCAGTGGCGCCGTGATGCTGCTGTTGATGGGGCTGCACGGAAGCCTCGGTGCCTGGCTGGCCAGCGACTTCGGCGTACACATCACGGCCGACCAACTTCTGGCCGCCGGTGCCGATCTGAATGAGGTGTTGCCATGACAACGACGACTCCCAAGAAGAGCCCCAACATCGGAGCCATCGTGATCATCACGATTGCGATTGGGCTCAATCTTGTCATCGCCAAAATGATGGCGAACTGGTCCTACAGCTGGTTCCCACCTCAAGCCTCCAGCGCCGCTCCCTATGTCGATGATCTGTTCGCCCTGGAGACGGGCATCGGATCGTTCATCTTCTTCGGTTGCACCGGCTTCATGGGCTGGGTGCTGCTGTTCAACCGGGCTGGGAAATACGACGAAAGCGATGGTGCTCCGATCGAGGGGAACACCAAGTTGGAGATCACCTGGACGATCATTCCCCTTGTGACGGTCTTCCTGATCGCCACGTATTCCATGAATGTGAATATGAAGCTTCAGACCCTTGGTCCGAAGCACAAATACGCCATCGGTACGGATCCAACAGTGCTGATCGCGAAGGATCCCAAGGCAGATATCGGCCCCATTGATGTCATTGCCCGGCAATGGAGCTGGGAATTTGTCTATCCCAATGGAGTGCGGAGCTCTGAACTTCATCTACCCGTTGATCAACGCGTCAATTTTCGTTTGATCTCAGAGGACGTTCTGCACAGCTTTTTTGTGCCTGCCTTCCGCCTGAAGCAGGACATCATCCCAGGCAGCATTATTTCCTACAGCTTGACCCCCACGAAAGAAGGCCGTTTTCGACTGCGAGACGCCATGTTCAGTGGCGCCTATTTCTCTCAGAACCAGACCAATGTTGTTGTTGAATCTGAAGCGACCTACACGAATTGGCTGAAAACAACGGCCGATCAACCACTCCAATCCGGTCTCGATCCAGGGCGTGCTCTGTACGACCGCCGTCTGGCCCGTGGGGATAAGGGTTGGGCAACGGTGCCTCCAGCTCCACCTCCACAGGTGAATGACCCCGGTGATCCCTCCATCCCCCACGACGCCTGAGGCCTGTCATGACAACCACCAATTACGACCCTCGCATCCTCAAGGCGCCCCACCCAGTACCAGGCGCACCAGACAACTGGAAGCGCTTCTTCAGCTTCAACACCGATGCCAAGGTGATCGGGATTCAATACATCGTCACCTCATTATTTTTCCTGCTGGTGGGCGGTTTATTGGCAATGATTGTGCGCGGCGAGCTGCTTACACCACCTGCGGATCTGGTTGATCCCACGGTCTACAACGGGCTGTACACAATGCACGGAACAGTGATGCTGTTCCTGTTTCTGTTCCCGATTCTCAATGGGTTCAACAACCTGTTGATTCCCACCATGATCGGCGCACCCGACATGGCGTTTCCCCGGTTGAATGCCGCTGCCTTCTGGTTGGTGCCGGTATTCGCCACGGTGCTGATGGGAAGCTTCTTTGCACCGGGTGGCCCCGCTTCATCCGGTTGGTGGTCCTACCCACCAATGAGCCTCCAGAACCCGCTTGGGCACTTCATCAACGGCCAGTTTTTGTGGATTCTGGCGGTCGCCCTTTCCGGGATCTCCTCGATCATGGGAGCTGTCAACTTTGTCACAACGATCATCCGGATGAGAGCTCCAGGGATGGGCTTTTTCAAGATGCCGATCTTTATTTGGACCGCCTGGGCAGCACAAACCATTCAACTGATCGGCCTGCCTCCCCTCACCGGCGGTGCGGTGATGCTGCTGTTTGACCTCAGCTTCGGGACATCATTTTTCCGACCGGAGGGTGGTGGTGACCCGGTGCTGTTCCAGCACTTCTTCTGGTTCTATTCCCACCCCGCCGTTTACGTTCTGGTGCTGCCTGTTTTTGGCATTTTCTCCGAGCTATTCCCTGTTTACGCCAGGAAGCCACTGTTCGGCTACAAGTTTGTCGCCATCGCATCCTTCGGGATCACTTTTCTCAGCATGATCGTCTGGGCGCACCACATGTTCTACACGGGAACTCCGAACTGGATGCGTCACATCTTCATGTTCACCACGATGCTGATCGCAGTTCCAACCGGCGTGAAGGTGTTTGCGTGGCTGGGTACTTTGTGGCGGGGCAATTTAAGACTCAATACACCGATGTTGTTCTGCCTGGGTGGACTGTTCAACTTCATCTTTGCCGGAATCACCGGCGTGATGTTGGCAACCGTCCCCATCGACATTCATGTGGGGAACACGGCCTTCGTGGTGGCTCATTTCCATTACGTGATCTTCAACACGATTGGCTTTGGTGTTTTTGCGGGGATCTACCACTGGTTCCCGAAATTCACTGGCCGCATGTATTACGAAGGTCTGGGAAAGGTTCATTTCGTTCTCACCTTCATCGGCGCCACGCTCAACTGGCTTCCTCTTCATTGGGCAGGCCTGCTGGGCATGCCACGCCGGGTTGCCTCCTACGACCCTGAATTCGCCATCTGGAACGTTCTGGGCAGCATCGGCGCCTTCATGCTTGGTGTTGCCTCCATCCCTTTCATCCTCAACATGGTGAGCTCGTGGGCCCGTGGTCCGCAGGCACCACCCAACCCATGGAGGGCGATCGGGTTGGAGTGGCTGCTGCCTTCACCTCCACCTGCAGAGAACTTCCAGGACGACATTCCCACCGTGATCAATGAGCCCTATGGCTACGGGCTGGG
Organism: uncultured Synechococcus sp.; assembly: GCA_913042965.1. Lineage (GTDB taxonomy): Bacteria > Cyanobacteriota > Cyanobacteriia > PCC-6307 > Cyanobiaceae > Parasynechococcus. Next base: position 3,715 of record CAJWLE010000016.1, on the reverse strand, counting down.
TCGTCCCCTCGTTGAAGACGAGGAGTTCTATGTGCGCCGCTCACAGGAGGCCTGAACCATGACCGGCATCAATCCCGACGTTCAGCTGAATCACACCCCTGGGCATGTGAAACACGACGGTCACAACATGACCGGCTTCGTGATCTTCCTCTGCTCCGAGAGCGTCATCTTCCTCGCCTTCTTCGCGGGCTATGCGGTGCTGAAACTCACGGCACCCCAGTGGCTGCCGGATGGCGTTGATGGTCTGGAGGTGCGCATGCCCTTGATCAACAGCGTGGTGTTGGTGAGCTCAAGCTTTGTGGCCTACGGAGCAGAGCTCTGCCTCCACGCCCGCAAGCTCTGGCGATTCCGAGCCGTATGGCTGCTCACCATGGCCATGGGCAGCTATTTCATCTACGGCCAGTACGTCGAATGGTCCGAGCTCAGTTTCAGCCTGAGCAGCGGAGTTTTTGGGGGCCTGTTCTATCTGCTCACCGGATTTCACGGGTTGCACGTGATCACCGGCGTTCTGCTGATGGGATTGATGCTTGTCCGCTCCTTCAAACCCGGTAACTACGACAACGGTGAGATGGGAGTCGCCTCGGTGAGCCTGTTCTGGCATTTCGTCGATGTGATCTGGATTCTTCTGTTCCTTCTGATCTACGTCTGGCAGTAATTCCATGATCATTGACGACCACCACTACGACGTCATCGTCATCGGCAGCGGTGCGGGTGGAGGCACCCTTGCGGGAGCTCTGAGCCGCCGTGGAAAATCTGTGCTGGTTCTCGAGCGCGGCGGGGCCATGGCGCTGGAGGACCAGAACGTCGCCGATGTGGATCTGTTCCGCAAAGACCGCTATCACCCCAAAGATGAGCGATGGTTCGGCCCGGACGGCGACCCCTTTGCACCGCAGACCACCTATGCCCGTGGTGGTAACACCAAAATCTGGGGCGCCGTGCTGGAACGCATGCGCGAGCAGGACTTCGCAGAGGTCCCTCTTCAGGAGGGTGTCTCTCCGGCATGGCCGTTTGACTACGCCGAACTGGCGCCGTTCTACGACCGGGCTGAGCAGTTGTATCGGGTGCACGGCCAGTCGGGGGTGGATCCCACAGAGCCCGGTCGTGCCGTTGATTTCAAAACTCCTCCCAAACCGGTGGAGCCATTTTTCGAGCCGTTGCGTGCGGCCCTGCAACGGCAGGGATGCACGCCCTACGACCTGCCGATCAGCTGGTCGGAGGATCGGGATGATCCCAGTGGTGATGCCCAGCTGTTCGGCCTGCAGATGGGTGATCCAGACCGACTGAATGTTCGGGAGAAAGCCACGGTGCTCCGCCTGCATGTGAGCCCCAGCGGACGCGAAATCCGTGGTGTGGAAGCCGAAATGGAGGGTGATGTCTGGTTGTTCAGCGCCGATGTGGTGGTGATGGCCGCAGGGGCTGTGAACACGCCCGCGATCTTGTTGCGCTCCGTGAACACCCACCACCCAAGGGGGATCGGTAATGGATCCGACCAGGTGGGGCGGAACCTGATGAATCTGCAGCTCACCTCCATCCTTCAGCTGGCCGCCGAACGCAACAGCGGTCGCTACGGACGATCCCTTGGCGTCAACGACTACTACTGGGGAGACAAGAACGTCAGCTTCCCCCTCGGGCACATCCAAGCGGCTGGCGGTGTCCTGCAGGACGCCCTTTTCGCCGAGTCCCCACCGGTGTTATCGCTCGTCACCAAGCTGATCCCCGACTTCGGCCTGGAACGGTTGGCGTCCCGTTCCGTGGCCTGGTGGGCGATGACGGAAGTGGGGCCGGACCCCCACAACAAGGTGTGGTTGAACAACGATCAGATCCGCATCAACTACATCCCCAACAACCGCGAAGCTCACGACCGACTCGTCTACCGCTGGATCGACACATTGAAGGCGGTGGAGAATGACCCGCTGACCAAGGTGGTGCTCAAGGCTCCCACCCATGCCCGTGGAGAAGCACCGTTGAGTGTGGTGGGCTTCGGCTGTGGGACCTGTCGGATGGGCATAGACCCGGCGCAGTCAGTGGTTGACGCAACGGGGCGCTGCCATGACGTCAGCAACCTCTACATCGCCGACGCCAGTGTGTTCCCAAGCTGTCCGAGTGTCGGCCCTGGGCTCACGGTGATTGGCCTGGCGCTGCGCATGGCCGACCAACTCAGCTGATCTCAACCCATCGTGACGAATTCCTCGGAGACCGAGGGGTGAAGAGCCATGGTTCGATCGAAGTCGGCTTTGGTGGCGCCCATCCCGACGGCGATGGCAGCCATCTGAATGATCTCGGCGGCATGCTCTCCAACCATGTGGCATCCCAGCACTCGATCGGTGCTTGCCTGAATCACCAACTTGAGCAGGCAACGCGACCCGCTGGCCGGCAAAGCCCGCGCCATGGAGCGGAAGCGGGCACGGTGAACGACCACCGCTTCAGCGCCGTATTCCGCCACGGCCTCCTCCTCAGACAAGCCCACACTGGCCAGCTCTGGATCACTGAACACTGCACTGGCCACCAGCCGATGATCAACCTGGCGATGCTTGCCATCGAAAACGGCATCGGCATAGGCCCTGCCCTCATCGATGGCCACAGGGGTGAGATTCACCCGATCGGTCACATCGCCGACGGCATGGATATGCGGAACAGAGGTGCAGGAGTCGGCATCCACAACGATTCTTCCGTTGTCGGTCGCAACATCAGCTAGCTCCAGGCCGAGATCAGCAAGCCAGGGGCGACGGCCGGTAGCCATCAGCACGCCACCACAGGGGATACGCAAATCATCGTCGAGCTGCGCTGTGATCGTCCCTGGCTCGCCTTCGAGGGAGGTCACAGTCGCGTTGAAACGCATCTCAATGCCCTGATCGTGCATCCCCTCGAGCACGGCATCCGCTAGTTCGGCGTCAAAACCGCGCAGCAAACGCGGGCCTCGCACCACCTGAACCACGCTGACGCCGAGGCCTCGCAGGATGCAGGCGAATTCACAGGCGATGAAGCCTGCACCCACAACCACGACCACCTTCGGCAGATCGTGCAGCTCGAACATGTCGTCGCTCACCCAGCTCAGCTCGATCCCGGGGATGTCCGGCCGGACAGGGCGCCCACCAACAGCAACCAGCACCTTTGAGGCCTGGAGCTCCGTCTCCACCGGACCTCCTCGTTTGGATGAGATGCCGATGCTGTGGCTGCCGGTGAAGCGACCCCACCCCTGGACGCGGGTGACGCCCGCCTTCTCCAGGAAATCGAGATGGAGGTGATTCAACCGGTCCACCTCAGCGCGCACCCGGTTGAACAACTCGGGCACGCTGGAGGTCACTGAGCCGATGCTGAGTCCATAGGCCGATGCATCAGCCAGTTGATGTCTGGCCTGTGCTCCATAGACCAACAACTTCTTGGGGACGCAACCTCGGATCACACAGGTGCCCCCAACACGATCCCCCTCAACAATCGCGACCTTGGCGCCATGACGCGCCGCACGCTTGGCAGCGGCCAGTCCGCCGGAACCCGCTCCAAGAACGATCAGATCAAAGGACGTGTCCATGACGCGCACCGGGAAGGCGTTGATTCTGATCAAGCGGCGTTGTCCTGTCGAGCAACGCTCCGCGACCAAAGGATCTATGAGGGGAGGACGTCCCTTCGCTCCCCATGTCCCAACCATCGGCGGTCCCCGCTGCACTGACCTGGACCGAGCTCGAAGCTCTCGCCGCACCGGAGACCGATCGAGTGG
>CAJWLE010000015.1:0-18485 GCA_913042965.1 uncultured Synechococcus sp. | reverse complement strand
CAATGCCACAGCCATGGACAACGTGATGTTGCCGATGGTCTACGCCGGGGTGCCGCTGGATGAACGACAGGAGAGAGCCGCAGCGGCCTTGGAGCGGGTCGGCCTGGCTGAGCGACTTGAGAACCGGCCCAATCAGCTGTCCGGAGGACAGCAGCAGCGAGTGGCGATTGCTCGAGCGATCATCAATCGTCCAAGCCTCCTGCTGGCGGATGAGCCAACTGGAGCGCTCGACTCCAGCACCACAGCGGAGGTGCTGGAACTGTTTGATGAATTGCACCAACAGGGCATAACACTGGTGATGGTGACGCACGAAGACGACGTCGCCGCCCGAGCTCGCAACATCGTTCGATTTCAGGATGGATGCATCCGCAGCAAAGCAACAGGATGACGGCCTCTGGTGAGGGAGAGGTGACCTCAGAATCTCCACACCCAGGACTGCTCATCACCATCGTCGAGGACAACCCACTGATCCGACAGCTGATGGCGGAGGAGATTGAAGATGAGGGGCATCGCGTTAAAAGTTTCAGTTCTGCCGAAGACTTCCTGGCGGTCGCATCAAACCTGAGAAGCGATCTGGTCCTTCTCGATCTGATGTTGCCGGGCATGGATGGCCTCGCCTGTCTGCGCGAGCTGCAGCGGACACCGTCCCAAAAGTCGCATCGCGTTGTGGTGGTCACCGCCCTCAACGATCCGGCAACACGTCAACAGGCTCTCAACCTGGGAGCCGAGGACTACATCCTCAAACCCGATCTGTTCGAGCGACTGCCCCAACTGCTTGGTGCGTTGAACACAGACTGACGGCCATCAATGACCGCGCCTTTACATTGAGTGGAGATGATCGGGTGGAATGCCCCAAGAATCCGGGCACAGACCCCGTGTCTTGGTCGTTGACGATGAACGACGTCTAACGGATTTGCTGCGGCTTGAACTGGATGTGGAGGGGTATGAGGTCGACATCGCCGACGATGGCGCCTCCGGCTTGATCCGTAGCCGCAGTGAGCCGGCACCAGACTTGATCATTTTGGACTGGAATCTTCCGGACTTCAGCGGCATCGACATCTGTCAGAGGATGCGAATTGGTGGCGTCCATACACCGATTCTGATGCTGACAGGGCATGACGATGTTCATGACCGCGTAACAGCTTTGGATGCCGGGGTTGATGACTACTTGGTGAAACCTTTCTCCATCGACGAACTGATGGCTCGGCTAAGGGCCATGCATCGCCGAGCCGAAACATTTTCGAGCAAAGGAAATACAAATTCAGAGGATGTTCGACTCCAGGTGGCTGATCTGACCATGGACACCCGGACCCGAGATGTGTCGCGTTCCGGACGATCGATTCAACTTTCTGTCAAGGAATATGACCTGCTGAATTTCCTCATGCGAGGTGCCGGACGGGTGCTGAAACGTCAAGATATTATGCGAGGTGTATGGGGAGAGAACTTCTTCGGTGATGACAATCTCCTCGACGTTTATATCCGCTACTTACGTCAGAAGATCGAGCATCAGGATCGACCCACTCTCATTCACACCGTCCGTGGAGTGGGCTTCATCCTTCGGCAGACCACAGACTGAATTGCTTTCAAAGTCAGGACCGATCCAACAGCTCGGCAGGATCGACAGCCCGCCAACCTGAAGCTGATGGACGGCGCAGTTCAAAGTGCAGATGGGGGCCTGTGCTGATTCCCGTGCTGCCCACTTTGCCGATTTGCTGCCCTTGGCGAACCCGCTGACCGGGCTTCACAGCAAGCTCCGAGAGATGGGCGTAGAGCGTGCGGCGGCGAGGACGGCTGTGATCCAGTTCAACCGTGAGGCCGTACCCACCGATCCAGCCACTACGGACCACGGTCCCAGCCAGGGCTGCCACCACAGGGGTTCCGGTGGCAGCGGCGTAATCCCTGCCGTTGTGCATCAACCAGCGACCAAGCACCGGATGAACCCGCATCCCGAAATCACTGCTGACGATGGACTGACCGACAAGAGGGCCACCGGACGCACCGCTGATAGGCCTGGACCGCAAAGCAATGGCCGATGCACACTCCTGACGCGATATTGCCCCTTCCCGACAGGCCTTCTGCCATTGGGACACATTGATCGGTCGAGCTGCAGCAGCCTGACGCAGGCGGACGTGCTCTTCAGGCGTGATCACACGCTGTTGCTCGAGGCGGACCAGAGAGGAATCAAAATGCAACGGTGAAGGTGCTGCACGCAGCTGCAACGGATCCGGTTGAAGCGGACTGGCGGGAACGCTCAGGAACCAAACAAAGGGAAGCCAGCTGAACAAAACAGTGCTTGATCGGTGCAAGTCAGGGCCACCGTATCCATTCTCTGCATTCATCTCCGCGCTGGACCCGCAGACCGCCTGCGGATGTGAGCCCATCGATGTGCCAGGTTCCACCTCCGGCAGGATCACGGACCCGGTCAGCCCAGAGCCTTTTCTGCACCTGGGCGATCAGGTTCTCAGGATCCTTGAGCTTGTTGGGGCAGGCCTCCAGAGCAAGCAGGACTTCGGCTGTCCACAGCTCCGGCGTGGCCGCCGGCAGAAACTCGCGCACGGCAGCGGCCCCAACGGGAACCGCGTTGCAGACATTCAGGCCGACACCACAGCGCAACAGACGCAGGTGGTTGCCCCGCTGAACCAAACCAGGAAGCAGCCCAGCCAACTTGCGCCCACCCGCCAGGAGATCATTCGGCCATTTGATCTGAACGGAAACGCCTGCGTGCTCCAAACGCTCCGCCAGCGAGAGAGCAAGCGCCAGCCCCAGCAGACCGGCACCGGTGTTGTTGGGACCATCTGAAACGACCGGGAGGGCAGCACTCAGCCAGACACCACCTTTCGGAGCCCGCCAGACCCGACCCCGCTGCCCAACACCCCATCGCTGCTGACGCGCTGCCACCACCCGCGGACGCAACATCAGCGGAGACTGAAGCAGCCATTGCTTCAACAGAATCTCCGTGCTGCTGCAGACCGGGACCCAGCGAAAATCCCAAGAACCGGCATTGATTGGCGACAACCGGCGGTGAAGCGCCAGCACCGGAGCTCCACCACGACAGGGACGCCCGGCATTGATCATCGAAGGGAATCCAGCAGACGATGGGCGGCTTGCTCCAACTCATCGACCGGACGGACGAGAGCCATGCGCAGCCAATCCCGGCCGGCCGGACCGAATCCTGATCCTGGTGTGAGGGCGACCCCACTGCTCTGCAAAATCCTGGTAGCCAGGGTTTCATCGTTCAACCCCTGCTGCCGCAACCGCTCAGGCAACGGCAGCCAAAGGTAAAGAGCCATCTCGGGTGTTGGGATGGACCATCCATCACTGCGAAGAACAGAGAGCACCCGATCCCGACGCTCGCGATAGACGGGGTGAAGCGTCCTGGGCCAGGCGGCACAGTGGCGCAACGCATGGATGGCTCCCTGCTGGAGCGCCAGGGACTGGTTGAAGTCGACCACAGACTTGACCTGACGAAGGGCCTGAATCAGCGGCTCGGCACCCACGGCAAAAGCCAGGCGGAAACCACCCAGGCACCACCCCTTGGACAGGGAGAAAAATTCAATGCCCCAGTCGCTCCAACCAGGGCTGCGCAGCAGCACCGGGGCCTCTCTCTCCAGAGAAAGATCAACGTAGGGATTGTCATGGGCAATCACCAGCCCGTGCCGGACGCCGCGATCCATCACCGAATCGAGCAGCTCCTGGGACCCCACCCGGGCCGTCGGGTTATGGGGATAGCCGAAAACGAAAAGCTTCAGCTGATCCCAGGTTCCAGACGAGAGTGCCTCGAAATCCGGCTGCCAATTCCGGTCAGACCGCAACGGAAGGCTGAGCAGCGAGGCGCCGGCCAGATGGAGTCCACCGGTGTGGGAGGGGTAGCAGGGGTCGAGATGCAGAGCGGGATCCCCCGGATCCAGCACCGCCAGGGGCAGGTGGGCCGTTCCCTCCTGGGATCCCACAAGCAATTGCACATGCCGATCCGGATCCACTGAAACGCCAAAGCGTTGCTGACACCAATCGGCGACGGCGCGTCTGAAGGGTGCTGTGCCGGCCTCAAGGCAGTAAGCGGAACTGGACGGTTCATCGATGGCGACAGCCATGGATTTGAGAACCTCTGCGGGGGGTCGGAGATCCGAGGAGCCCAGTGAAAGGTCAATCAGCGGCTGATCGCCAGTTCCCTGCTGATAGGCCAGCTTGGAGCGATCGGTACGGGAAAAAACCCCATTGCCCAGTGCCGCCAGACGCTTCGAAAGCCTCATTCGCTCTGGGAAGGACGTCAACCGATACCCACCATCAGAGCTTGTCGATGGAACGCTTCAGTTCCTCCAGATCCGCATCGACCTCTTCCACTTTGACCGGCTGAACATCGGCAACCTTTCCCTCTCCAGAGGGAAGCGCCACCGCTTCTGGACCTGCCGCGAGCTGGTTGCGCAGAGCCGCCAGTTCATCGTCGACATCATTCCCACTCTCAAGAGCAGCAAACTGACTTTCGAGATCGGAACCGGCAAGTTCGGCCGCGGCCTGGCCAGTGGCTTCCATGGCCTCGACCTTTTCTTCCATTCTTTCGAAGGCCGCCATGGCCGAATCCGTCCCGATGCTGCCGACGGCGCTTTGAAGCTGTTGCTGGGCCTGCGCTGCCTGGGCACGGGCCTTGAGCATGTCTTTTTTCGTCTTGGCCTCAGCGATCTTGCCTTCCAGGGCCACAAGACTCTTTTTCAGGGACTCCACCTGGCCGTCCTGAGACTGAACCTGACCCTGAAGGGAGGTGGCGGTCTCCTGAAACGTCTTGCGGCGACTCAGCGCTTCACGGGCGAGATCCTCCTCCCCCTTTTTCAAAGCGAGCTCGGCCCGCTCGTACCAGGTTTTAGCTTGAGATTGCGCCTGATCAGCCTGACTGCGCAGGCGTTTCTGGCTTGCGATGGCCAGAGCGACCGCCTGGCGCAACTTGACCAGATCCGCCTGCATGTCGGCAACGGATTGATCCAGGATCTTGACGGGATCCTCCATGCTGCTGACCGCGGCATTGGCATTGGCCCGCACCAGACGGCCCAGACGATTGAAGAAACCCATCCAGGAGTCCTGAAATCCAGTTGGAGATTAGCGAGACCTACCGGAAGCACCGCCTTAATCTCGGAATATGGCCATCGCACCGGACGGGCAACGGCGCCGTCTTCGCGGCGTCGAACTGCTACAACCTGCACCACCTCCCCCAGCCTCAGCGCTGAGTGCCTGCCTCGACCATCTGCGTCAGGCCTGGGATCGTGATGGCAACCTGGCCGGCCTGTGGCAGGACTGGCCAACCATCGCGGGCGAGCGGTTGTCACCCCATTGCCGTCCGTTATCCCTCGAACGCGGGATCCTGACGGTGGGTGCCCAACATCCGCAGTGGCGACAGGCCCTGCTGTACACCAAGCCACAGTTGCTGAGCGCACTGCGGCAGGCAGGTCATGCCGTACGCGATCTGCGCATTCAGCAGCATCACAGCCTTCAGGCCCGCTCAGACGCTCAGGAAGCGACCATCTGGGCTCGTCATCCCAGCCGTGCCGATGTGCATGGCATGGGACTGTGCCCTCGCTGTGGCCGCCCTGCACCCAACGGCGAAATGGACCTCTGGAGTTGCTGCGGCTTCTGCCATCGCAGCAGCTTCACCGAAACCTGAATCAAAAGCGCTCCGGACGCGGCTCCAGCCAGTCGGCCCGAACTCCAGAACGCTTCAGCTCCGCGGCACGTTGCTCAAGACGCAGCCGATCCACCCGCCAGACGTTGTAGATGCCGAAACGGCTGAGTTCCTCGTGCTGCAGGCCCCGCCAGTGAGGGCGTTGCGACGTCCGGGTATCAATCACCATGAGCACGGTGGATGAAGCCTTCGGTGATGACAGGGGGTGTCCCTGCCACCCGCGCCTTCGCTCATGCGCCAGACGATCCGCCAGATTCACCAGAGCTCCTGAGGATCGGCCTTCGAACAGGACCACCTGTCGGGTTTGGAAATGAAAGGACGGTTTCATCCGACCGACCATCGCCAGAGGTTCCAGTGGGAGCTGTTGCTCGAGCATGTTGGCGGCGGCCTGTCGGACCGGTTGCTGCCGAAGCTGATCAGCCAGGCCTGCGATGGGAAGCAGTGTTGTGACATGGAAAAGCAGCAACGGCAGCTGCAGTGCCAGCGCACGGGTGGCCGCTTCCCGCGTCCAAAGAAACACCGCAACGAGTGCAGCGACGGAGAACCAGAACGCTCCGCGCACCAAAAGGCCGCTCGCCAAGAGGTCATCTGCAAGGGAGGGCATCTCCGGATCACTGATCAGACGAACCCAGAACTCAGAACCCCAGAAACCTGCAGCGAGCAGGCTCACCAAAACAACCGTGCCTGTCCAGGCCAGATTCAACCAACGGTCGCGGCGATCGAGGGCAAAGCCGATCAACAACGCTGCCGCCGGCGTTGCAGGAAGCCAATAGCTGGGCAACTTGGTGGCCGCGGTGGTGAACAGCAGCAACACCGCCAGCAACCAGGAGCCGGCGAACTGATGCAGAGACTGCTCGGGAGGAAGGCGCCGCTCGCGTGGCAGGCGTGCCAGGCCGAGCAACAACAGAGGTGTGAGCGGCATGGCCGCCACCAACATCACCGGCCCGAAATACCACCAGGGCTGCAGGTGGTCGTTCACAACGCTGGTGAAGCGTTGGAGGTTGTGATAACCGAAAAAGCTGTCCCAGAAAGGCTGACCCTCCACCAGCAGCTCAAGGGCATACCAGGGCAGGCTGACTCCAGCCGTGATCACCAGACCGGGCAGCGGCCTCAGGCGGCTCCAGGCCGTGGCGATGTCGCGACGCAGTCCAGCGAACAGGAGCAGCGTGAGGCCGGTGAGCACCACGGCAACCGGTCCTTTTGCCAGAACGGCCAATCCCAGGACGACCCAGGCCTGCCACCAGCCCTGCCCTGCTGGATCCGCGAAACGCCGCCATTGCAACAGCAGACTGATGGCGAGCAGACCACACAGCAGCGCATCACTGACAGCGGTTCTGCTCCAGATGATCACCAGGGGCGACAACCCAAAGGCCAACGCCGTGATGAGCGCTGAGGCGGCAGGGCGTCGACAGGTCGACTGCGGCCATCGCAACAGGGTGTCGGCCAGGCTGAGCATCACCGCAATGCTGGCCAGAGCCGATGGCAAGCGAGCCGCCCAGCTGCCCAGGGGATCCCAAACGGCCTGGCCAGGAAGGCTGTAGCCAACAGCCATCAACCAATACACGAGAGGGGGTTTGTCGTATCGGGGCAGGCCATTGACTCGGGGGGTGAGCCAATCCCCGGTGTCTGCCATGGCTCTCCCTGCCGCCGCAAACAGCGGTGGGGTCTCATCGACCAACCCGGTCGTGCCGAGCTGCCACAAGGCGATCATGACCCCGCAGCAGAACACGACAGCCAGAACCCAGAGCCGCTGCCGCTTCACCATCTCCACCACCGCAGCACCGCCGGATGTGTTGGCGATACTGGCATCCCTGGATCAGGCGAGTGGCGTCAGCCCCTCTGAAATCCACGTTTCAACGCGCCGGGCGAACACGGCCTGATCAGCGTTCTGCTCCACCCATGCCCGGCAGGCGCTTCGGTCAATGACCGTCACATCGCGCAACGCCTGCGTGAGAGCCGCCACATCATCTGGTTCCACCAGAAATCCTGTGGTGCCTGAGCAGATCAGCTCGCCCGGGCCACCGCGGTCATAGGCCACCACGGGAACACCACAGGCCAAAGCCTCAACAACCACATTTCCGTAGGCCTCATTCCATTTCGGCGTGTTGATCAGGGCGCGGCAGCGACCCAGTTCAGCCTGCAAAGCTCTGGTCGGCAGAAACCCTCGCCAATCCAGGGTTCCTGGCGGCACGGAAGCCTCCACACTCAAGGCGTAGTCCTCGTCTTCACGAAGTCCCCAAACCAGAAGGCGTTCCCCCAGGGCAGCTGCGGCAGCGGCAGCATCTTCGAGACCTTTTTCCGGCGCAATGCGGCCAGCCCAGCCCAAAGGCCCAGCCCCATCCAGACACACCTCATAACCGGAAAGATCGAAACCGTTACCGACCACACGCGGAGCATTGGGCAGAGTGAAATCCGCTGCCTGACGGCTGGTGTGAAAGGCCAGCCGACGTTGGTCCCAACCCGCAAGAGCTTCCACCGCCTCTCCCATCACCGCGGCCACTGATCCCATCGAGATCAGATGAAAAAGAGGGGGACGCACATGCGGAGTGATCCATAAAGGAAGCCAGTCGTAGCCAAAGTTGAGAACCGCATCCGCACCATCGGCTTCCTGCAGTGCCCGGTTCCACATCGCCGGCATCAGGCCGTTGCGGGGAATCAGCATGGCCTCATCAGCAGCGGCATGTTGCCAACTGGGTTGATCGTTTCCCTCAGCGGTAATCAGCTGAACCGATTCGCATCCTCTGGGCAACTGAGACCCTTGAGCCGCCACAAGGCGCAACCGATGACCACGCTCCGTCAGACCACGCAAAAGTGAGCTGAGCGTCAACTCAACTCCACCGCCGCGGCCACTGCCGAGGGCACCGATGGGCGTGCTGACCAGCACCAGATTCAACTGAGATGAGGTCATCCCAACGGCTGCTGAAGTGGCTGAGGCTCCCAAAGGCGTTTGCGCTGGCTCACGCAAATCACGGATAACAGCACCATCAACACCCCCACCCATTGGAGCCAATCCAGGCGTTCGCCGAGCAACCATCCCCCAGTAGCCAGAGCGAAGACAGGCGTGAGGAAACCAAGGCTGCTGAAGGATGTGAGATCTCTCCGATTAGCGAACCAGAAGAACAATCCATAGGCCAGAGCGCTGCCGAAGAGGCTGGCGAAACCCATCCTGGCCCAGTCCAGGGCCGTCCATGCCGGTGCGATCCAGCCGCTCTGCCACTCGGCAATCAAAAGAAGAGGAGCCCCGCCCAGAAGCATGTGCCAGGCGGTGACCGCAACCGGATCGCTGTGACGAGAGGCATAACGAATCAGCACTGTGCCGACCGCCATGGCCAAAGCCGCCATCAACATCCAGCCCTCTCCTGGTTGAAGCAACTGGCGGATCTGGGGAGGATCAAGCAACAGCCACCAGTGCCCCAGGAGATCAGCCGGAACGCCGAGGCAGAGAATTCCGGCGAGCCCCAGAGCCAGTCCAAGCCATCCCACAGGATTAATGGAATCAGCGAACAGAATTCGTGCCAGGAGGGCAACCAGCAGCGGCTGAGAGTCGATGAGCACTGAGCCGAGGCCAGCGCCTGTGCCTTCAAGTCCACGGGCGAGCAAAGCCTGGAACAGACAGGCATCCACCAGCGTGAACAAGACGAACCAGCCCAGATCGCGGCCGTCAATGCGCCATGAACGGCCGGTCACCAGCGACCAGATGATCAACACCACGCCAGCTGGAAGCAACCGCAACGCCGCCACCAGCCAAGACCCACCACTGCTCAACAAGGGAGCCATGGCCGTCATGGCGGTTCCCCAGAGCACGAAGGGAAGAACCATCAGCAGCCAGAGGCGGAGCGGAGGCATGGCGGAAGGGGGAGACAGCCTTTTTAAGATCTAAGAGTTTGCAGTTGCGCAAGATGATCTGGCCCTGGCGCCGCAAATCACGCCGGCGGATGGCACGGATCGTGGTGGAAGGCCCGATCAATGGCGGTACCCGTCAACGCGTGCTCAAGGCTCTGAAGGAGGTGGCGGAGCGGGAATTCCCGGCGCTTCTGCTGCGGATCGACAGCCCTGGAGGCACCGTCGGCGACAGTCAGGAAATCCATGCAGCCCTGCTTCGACTTCGTGAGAAGGGCTGTCGGGTTGTGGCCAGCTTCGGCAACATCTCGGCGTCCGGCGGTGTCTACATCGGAGTGGCTGCTGAATCAATTGTTGCCAATCCAGGAACGATCACTGGTTCCATCGGTGTGATTCTTCGCGGTAACGACCTTTCGAAGGTGTTCGAAAAGATCGGCATTCGCTTCGACACCGTGAAGAGCGGTGCCTACAAAGACATTCTTTCTCCGGACCGTCCCCTCAGCAGCGACGAACGGGCTCTTCTGCAGGACCTGATCGACAGCAGCTACGGACAGTTCGTGAATGTTGTTGCCGAGGGTCGAAAGCTCAGCGAAGACACCGTGCGAACTTTTGCCGATGGCCGCGTTTTCAGTGGCGAACAGGCCCAGAAGCTTGGCTTGGTGGATGAACTGGGGGACGAGGATCACGCCCGTCGCCTGGCGGCACGGCTGGCTGACCTCGATGAGGATGCCGTCCGGCCGGTCACGCTGGGGCGCCCCAAGAAAAAGTTGATGAGCCTCCTGCCGGGCAGCGCCCTGATGGAACAGCTGCAACAGCGCCTCAGCCTTGAGCTGATGGGCAGCGGCCAGCTGCTGTGGCTGTACCGCCCATGAGCGCAGGTCTCCGCCTCGTCGGCATCCGGGGTGCCACCACCTGCTCGGCCAACACGTGCGAGGCCATTCGCTCCTCTGTACGGGAACTCATGGATGCCCTGGTCACTGGCAATGACCTCGCACATGAGCGAATCATTTCGGTGACCTTCTCGGTCACCGCTGATCTCGATGCCTGCTTTCCCGCCGCAGAGGCCCGTCAACGCAGCGGCTGGGATGGGATTGCCCTCCTGGATTGTCAGCAAATGGCCGTCCAGGGGGATCTGCCGCGCTGTATTCGCGTGCTCGCCCATGCCTGGCTACCGGAAGGCTCGGTACCCCACCATCCCTACCTGGGTGAAGCCAGCCGGCTGCGTCCAGACCGATCTGGTCATAACTGACAGCTACAGCGCCGGCCCAGAAGGAGCACTCCCAGCCCTGGGACTCCGGAGAATCCTTTTAAAAGTGATCAGCAACATGTCTCCAGCAGCTGTTCTACGCCGCTTGGTCGGTGCCGCCGCGATCGCAGCAATCGGTGTGGGTGGTGACCTGTTGAACCCACCTTCTGCTCACGCTCAAAGCACGCCTGGATTGATGGAGTTCCGCTGGGACACGGACCGCGACTACCGCAAGCTGTACTACTACCAGACCTCAGCGACCGAAAACGATCGGTCCGAGTGGTTCCTGCTCCTCCGTGCGAAAGATCGCAAAACAGCCTTCATCAAATTGACGGTGACCGTTCCGGACTACTTCGACGCCAAGCTCCGTCCCGAGCGCATCAGCCTCTGCCGGACCAAAACCGGTGGAATGACAAGCCGGACCCGTTGCCTTGAAGAGGTGCCTGCCACCGTTGAAATCAATGATGACCAGACGGCTATTGAAGTCTTTCCCGATTCCCCTGTGTCCGTTGAGGGGGACTACGGCCTGAGAGTGAAATTGTTCAATCCCCAGGGACAGCGCATGTATCAGCTCAACGCCTTGATGCAGGCCCCCGGAGATGTTCCCCTGTCGGCTTACGTTGGCAGCTGGTTGATCGATGTGGACTGACTGATAAATTTGTCAGTTCTGATCGGCCGGAAGCCACAAACCTCTTATGACGAAGCGCACACTCGGAGGAACCAACCGCAAGCGCAGGCGCGTATCAGGTTTTCGTGTTCGCATGCGTTCCCACACCGGGCGTCGGGTGATCCGTACGCGACGTAAGCGTGGGCGCTCACGGCTTGCCGCCTGATTTCGAACAACGTCGTAGACGAAAGCACTTCGATTGATGGCATTGCCGGCCTCCATGCGACTCCGGGGGCATCGATGCTTCAACAGATTGCACCGCATCGGATGCCGCCACCACGGTGTCTGGATGGTGCTCAGGGTGATGAAGGAGGAATCCCGGTACCTGCGTCCTGAACTGCGCCGACAAGCGCCCCAGACCTGTCGATGCGCCTTGGTGATCAGCAACAAGGTGAGCAAGCGATCGGTCCGCAGAAACAAACTGCGGCGCATGTTCCACGAACACCTGCGTCAACGCTTGGAACATCGCCGTGATCTTTCCGAGCGGTGGGTGCTGATCAGCCTCCGTCCTGAGGCTTCCGCTGCCGAACCGTCGCAGTTGCTCGAAGAATGCGACAGTCTTCTCAGTTCAGCCGGGTTGGGGACATGACCACGATTCAAGAGGACGTCCACTACGAGGGAGGTCCGGCCAAAGGTGATTTGATCTTCAATCTTCTCCTCGGCCTAACGCTGATCGGAATTCCTTTCGCCATTGGCGCTGCTGTGCGGGCTCTCTGGCTGCGTTTCAAGATCACCAGTCGTCGGATTTCGGTGACCGGTGGCTGGAGGGGAAAAGACAAGACTCAGGTGGTCTATTCCCAGATCAAGGAAGTTCGCACCGTTCCCCGCGGCTTTGGAGCCTGGGGAGACATGGTGCTGGTGCTCACCGACGGTGCCCGCCTGGAGCTGCGATCGATGCCGCGCTTCCGCGAAATCGAGGCTTACATCACCGAACGAATGAATAAGCGGGCCAACTCACCTGCGGAAAAGCCGGTCGAAGGGTTCGCCGTCTGAACCCCTTGTTCGTGCACACTGGCTTCACAACGCCAACACCCCTGGGGTTCTCAACGTGATCGGGTACATCTCCGACAACCTGCTGATCCCAATCCTGGACTTCTTCTATGGATTGGTTCCCAGCTACGGCTTGGCGATCGTGGCCCTCACGATCGTGATCCGTGTTGCCCTTTACCCCTTGAGCGCCGGATCCATTCGCAGTGCCAGACGCATGCGGATCGCTCAACCGGTCATGCAGAAGCGCCAGGCTGAGATCAAGAGCCGTTACGCCAACAACCCCCAGAAACAACAGGAAGAACTGGGCAAAGTGATGAAGGAGTTCGGCAGCCCTCTGGCGGGATGCCTTCCCCTCTTGGTGCAGATGCCGATTCTGTTTGCTCTGTTTGCCACGCTCCGGGGATCACCCTTTGCCGACGTGCCATACACCCTCAACATGAAGGTGTTGCCCTCTGACCAGATTGCAACGGTCGAACCAAAGCCGTTCAACAGTGCCAGCCACTCGATATTCATTGGCGAAACGGATCACGTCCCCGTCATTGCAAGCCTGCCGCGCGGCACCAAGATCGGTGTAGGCGAAAGCGCCACCGTCAATTTGCACACCAAGGACGGCCGGAGTTTCTCCGATGTGCTCACCGACCTTGAAAATCCTGGACGTTTCAGTCCTACCTGGTCGATCACCAAGGGTGACGACGTGGTGAACGTCAGTGAAGACGGCACCATCACCGCTCTTGCAGCGGGTGATGCAACCGTTGAAGCCAAAATCCCCGGTCTGGCAGCCCGCAGTGGCTTCTTGTTCATCAAGGCACTTGGACAGGTTGGCTTCTACGCCGACGGTGCCGTCAATTGGGACATTGCCATTCTTGTTGGTGGTTTTGGTCTGACACTGTTCCTGTCGCAGTTGCTCTCCGGAATGGGAATGCCGGCCAACCCTCAACAGGCCACGGCCAACAAAATCACTCCGGTGATGATCACCGGGATGTTCCTGTTCTTCCCTCTGCCTGCTGGTGTTCTCCTCTACATGGTGATCGCCAACATCTTCCAGGCCCTGCAGACGTTCATCCTCACCAAGGAAGCTCTCCCGGACAATCTCCAATCGATCCTTGATCAGCAGATGTCCCAGAAAGCTGTCACGGTCACGGCAACCTCTGGGGGAAGCAGCGACTCTCGCCTCCCCTTCGAACCGAAAGGCGGCAAATGATCAACGGCCTTGAGCCGGTTTCTATTCAGGAACTCCGGGTGCTCGGAGGGCCGAAACAATGGACTGTGGAGGGGCATCTCGATCAGCTCCCCTCCCTCACGCCAGTGAGGGGAGAGATCTGCGCTGAACACAAAGGCAACGTGCTCGCTGTTGAAGGAGAGCTCGAGACGATCGTGACGCTCTGCTGTGACCGCTGCCTGACGCCGTTCAACCACGCGCTGAAAGCAAGACCGAGTGAGTTGATCTGGCTCGGAGATGCGCCCCCTTCAGAGTCCGAGCTGCAGGAATCCGAGCAGATAGCGGCCATGGATGGACTCGTGGAATGCCTGAATCCAAGCGGTGACTTCACCCCCGTGCAGTGGGTGTTCGAGCAGCTCAACCTCCAGCTGCCTGTGGTCAATCACTGCGGAGAGCACTGCCCAGGCCCTCCTGGCCTGAATGGTTCCACTGCAGCAACGAACGACCAACAGGCCGAGCAGCTGGATCCCCGCTGGCAAGCACTGCGTCGCCTCCAACAACCATGAGCAGTTCCCGTTGGACTGAGCAACTGGATCTGATGATCCGGGCCCGAACCTCATTGATCTGGATTCGCAGCAGCGAGGAAGCCCGAGTGGAAACCCTGCTCAAGCAGACCGCTTCACGGTTGCAGCGTCAGCTGGGGGCTTGGGATTTCATCGATGGCCTGCAGGGGATCCTCAACGCCGAAGGGGTCGGCAGCCGCCAACCCATGGCCGTTCTCCAGTGGTTGAGCGATCTGAACAGCGGCAGCCCAACCCTGTTGTTGCTGAAAGACTTCCATCGCTTCTGCGAAGACCCTGGCATCGCCAGGATGCTGCGCAATCTTCAGCAGTCGCTCCGCAGCACCACCCACACCTTGGTCGTGTGCTGCGGAGCATGGACGCCTCCCGCCGATCTGGATGAAGCCCTCACCCTTCTGGACCTGCCCCTTCTCGACAACGAAGACCTGCGTCTCCTGCTTGGGAACATCAGCAAGAGCAGCGGCCAACCGCTAGATCCCACTGTTCTGGAGCAGCTGACCCGCGCCTGCAGCGGCCTCAGTGAACTGCGGGTTCGTCAGGTGGCAGCACGGGCCCTGGCTCGCCGCGGCCAACTGGGCGCTGCCGATCTGGAGGAGGTGCTGGAGGAGAAGCGTCAGACCATCGCTCGCAGCGAGGTGCTCGAGTTCTGCGCCACGGCCACGGGAACGGAAGCGATCGGAGGCCTTGATGTCCTGAAGGACTGGCTTCAACAGCGGCACCGCGCCTTCTCCGATGAAGCTCGCCGGTTCGGGCTGCCGATCCCCCGCGGTGTTTTGCTGGTGGGACCCCAGGGCACCGGCAAATCCCTCACCGCCAAAGCGATTGCCCGCAGTTGGTCCATGCCACTGCTCAGGCTTGATGTGGGGCGTCTGTTCGCAGGCCTTGTGGGAGCCAGTGAGGCGCGCACGCGGGAAACGATTCAACGGGCTGAAGCGATGGCCCCGTGCGTCTTGTGGATTGATGAGATCGACAAGGGCTTCGGCGGCGACAGCCGCAGCGACGGCGGAACAAGTCAGCGGGTTCTGGCCAGCGTGCTCACCTGGATGGCGGAAAAGCAATCACCAGTTTTCGTGGTTGCCACGGCCAACGGCGTTGAGAAACTTCCTCCTGAATTGCTGCGTAAAGGGCGTTTCGATGAAATCTTTCTGCTGGACCTCCCCAGCATCGAAGAACGGCGAAGCATTCTCAAGCTGCATCTGAGCCAACGCCGACCGGGGCTGGACCTGCCTTTGGACACGGTGATCAGCCGCAGTGATGGATTCTCGGGCGCTGAGCTCGAACAGACCGTGATCGAAGCCATGCACCTCGCTTTTGCCGAGAGCAGGGAACTGAGTGAAACCGATCTCATCCGTGCCGCCTCCCAGCTGATTCCACTGTCGAGAACCGCCAGGGAACAGCTGGATCAGCTCAAGCAGTGGGCATCCAGCGGCAGGGCGCGACCGGCTTCCATTGCGACAGGTAACGAAGCCTGACCCCAGGTAACAAACAAGACCTGTTGTCAAGTCCGTCGCAAATGATCTCCCTACGGTCAATCAAATCGTTCCGATCTCTGTGGGCAGCTCGAACAACATCGTCAGCCAGCTCTGCGTGGCCTGCCTTGGTGCCGGTGTAATCACAACCGTTGCTGTTGCTCAGGGCCAAAACCCCCTGACTGCTCTTGGCATCACGGTGTTCTCAGCTGTGGCCGCAGTCATGGTGGGCCAGGTTCTCTGAACGGCTTGCCATAGGCTGCCGGCGCCAATGCCGCCGGACCCGTGCTCGATCAGCGCCTTGTGCGTGACAACCCTGAAATCATCGCCTCACAGCTGGGGCGTAGGGGCAAGGCCGTTGATCTGACCAAACTGCAGCTGATCGCTCAACAGCAACGCAATCTCGAGGAGCAGCGCAGCGGCCTTCAAGCGGAAGGCAACCGTATCGGCAAGGAAGTTGGTCTGCAGATCAAGTCCGGAACGGATCCCAAAAGTGAAGACATCGCCAATCTGCGCAAGCAGGGCAATGCAATCAAGCAAAAAGTGTCCGTGCTGGAGGACGAGGAGAAACTCCTCAGCTCACAGCTCAAGGATCAGCTGCTGACCTTCCCCAATCTTCCCGCTGACGATTGTCCGGACGGCACAAGCGAGAACGACAACGTTGAGGTGCGCCGCTGGGGAACGCCCCGTGAAGAGGAGGGATTGGAGGAGCACTGGCAGATCGCGGAACGTCTGAAGCTGATCGACACCGAACGCTCCGTGCGGATTGCCCAGAGCCGCTTTGTGACCCTGATGGGGCAGGGAGCCCGCCTGGAACGGGGCCTGATCAACTTCATGCTGGATCTCCACACCAAAAAGGGATACCGCGAGGTGTTGCCCCCCGTGCTGGTGAACACCGCCAGCCTCACCGGATCCGGCCAACTTCCCAAATTTGCCGAGGAGAGCTTCCGCTGCGCCGACGACGACCTCTGGCTGACCCCAACCGCGGAAGTCCCTGTCACATCGCTCCACCGTGACGAAATCATCCCCGCCGATCAGCTGCCGCTGCGCTACGCCGCTTACAGCCCCTGCTTTCGGCGCGAAGCCGGCAGCTACGGCAGGGACACCCGAGGGTTGATCCGCCTACATCAATTCAACAAGGTGGAGCTGTACTGGTTCGCCCACCCAGACCACTCGGAAGAAGCCCACCAGCAGATCACCGCCGATGCTGAATCAGTGCTGCAGGCTCTGGAGCTTCCCTACCGAGTGCTGGACCTCTGCACGGCGGATCTGGGTTTCTCAGCACGCCGCACCTACGACCTGGAGGTTTGGCTTCCCGGTGCAGGCGCCTATCGCGAAATCTCGAGCTGCAGCGTCTGCGGAGACTTCCAGGCAAGACGCTCCGCCATCCGCACCAAAGAAGGCAAGTCCACAAAACTGGTGCACACCCTCAATGGCAGTGGTCTCGCTGTGGGGCGCACTATGGCGGCTCTGCTTGAGACGGGCCAGCAACCGGATGGACGTGTTCGCTTGCCCTCTGCTCTGGTCCCCTACGTCGGCTGCGAGCTGCTGCAGCCAGAATGACGCGATCGCGAGACTGAAGCAGGCATGAACGTGTTCGCAGCCCTGGCCGTTCTGGCCGTGCTGATCGTGGTTCATGAGGCCGGACACTTCTTGGCGGCCACGCTTCAGGGCATTCGCGTCAGCGGTTTCTCGATCGGTTTCGGGCCAGCCCTGATCAAACGCCAGCGTCGTGGGGTGACCTATGCCATTCGGGCGCTGCCCCTGGGCGGTTTTGTGGCCTTTCCCGATGACGACGAGAGCAGTGATATCGACCCAGACGACCCGGACCTTCTGGGCAATCGCCCCATCCCCCAACGCGCCCTGGTGATTGCCGCTGGGGTGCTGGCCAATCTGCTACTCGCCTTTGTGGTGCTGTTTGGCCAGGCCGCCATCGTCGGGCTGCCAGCACCACCGGACCCCGGAGTGCTGGTGGTGGCTGTCCAACCGGAAGGGGCGGCCGAACAAGCCGACCTGAAGCCAGGCGACAGGGTTTTGGAGATCAACGATGTCGCTCTGGCTGCAGGCCAGAGCGGAGTGCAGGCGATGGTTGAACGAATCAAACAGGCCCCCGGTGTGCCACTGACGCTGCTGCGAGAGAGGAATCAGCAACGCGAAAGCATCACGCTGCAGCCGTTGAACCAGCAGGGTCAAGGTCGCATCGGGGCTCAGCTTCAGGCCAATCTCAGTGGCGTCATCCGACCCGCTAAAGGGCCAGGCGAGCTGCTGGGTCGGACAGGGGAGGAATTTCAACAGCTGTTGAAGCAGACCGTTGCGGGATACGCCGGCCTGATCACCAACTTCAAAGCAACAGCCAGCCAGGTGAGCGGACCGGTGAAAATCGTTGAGATGGGCGCTCAACTGAGCGAACAGGGCGGATCCGGCCTGGTGCTGTTCATGGCTCTGATCTCGATCAATCTCGCCGTGCTGAATTCCCTGCCTCTGCCTCTTCTGGATGGGGGGCAGATGCTGCTGCTCCTGATCGAAGGCTTGCGCGGAAAACCAGTCCCGGAGCGTCTGCAGTTAGCGGTGGCGCAGTCGGGGTTTTTGCTGATCGTTGGACTGACGCTGGTTTTGATTGTTCGCGACACAACCCAGTTGTCCGTAGTGCAGCAACTGATGGGCCAGCGCTGATGCTCAGGTCTGTCGGCATGTAAGGTTGACCATCCAATCTTCCGCCGCTCCAGAGCTGCATGGCCAAGAAGTCGATGATTGCCCGCGACGTCAAGCGCAAGAAGCTGACTGAGCGTTACGCGGCAAAGCGTGCAGCACTAATGGCGGCTTTCAACGCTGCGAAAGATCCGATGGATCGCCTGGAGATTCATC
>CAJWLE010000014.1:0-18621 GCA_913042965.1 uncultured Synechococcus sp. | reverse complement strand
GAACTCATGGTTCTGCTGCGGTTGCTGCACCGTCCGGTCGGTCGAACCCTTTTCCTGCCGGCCCACGGACGCGGCAAGGCTCTTCCCGATTCACTCCGTCGTCTGCTGCGTCGACGCGCGGGGGTTTGGGACCTGCCGGAACTGCCTTCCATCGGCGGTCCCCTCGAGCCGGAGGGGGCCGTTGCCATCAGCCAGAGGCAGGCTGCGGATGCCATGGGGGTCGACCATTGCTGGTACGGGGTGAATGGAGCCACCGGGCTGCTGCAGGCAGCCCTGCTCGGCTTGTGCCGACCGGGGCAGGCCGTGCTGATGCCGCGCAATGTTCACCGCAGTCTGATCCAGGCCTGCCTGCTGGGGCAGCTCACCCCGCTGCTGTTCGATCTGCCATTTCTGAACGACCGGGGCCAACCCCAACCGGCTGATGGAGCCTGGCTGGATCGCGTCCTGCAAGCACTCCCGGATGAACATCCCAGCATCGGAGCAGCGGTTCTGGTGCATCCCACCTACCAGGGTTACGCCACCGATCCGGCGCCCCTGATCGATCGCCTGCAGCAGCGGGGATGGCCGGTGCTTGTGGATGAAGCCCATGGCAGCCATTTCGCCACAGCAATCGATCCCGAATTACCTCCCAGTGCAGTCCAGAGCGGTGCTGATCTGGTTGTTCACTCCCTGCAGAAATCCGCAAGCGGTCTGGCTCAGACCGCTGTGCTCTGGTTGCAGGGGAACCGTGTTGATCCCGATGCGATTGAACGCAGCATCGGCTGGCTGCAAACCACAAGCCCCAGTGCCCTGCTGCTGGCATCCTGCGAAGCAAGCCTGAACGACTGGCAAACAACCCCCGGGAGACGGCGGTTGCAACGGCGGCTGGGGGAAGCGCGGTTGTTAAAGCGTGGCTTGCTGAACGATGGGGTACCACTGCTGGACACCCAGGACCCACTCCGGCTGGTGCTCCACACCGGTGCTGCGGGGATCAGTGGTTTGGAGGCCGACGACTGGTTGATGGACGTGGGGCTTGTGGCGGAACTTCCTGAACCCGCCACACTCACGTTCTGCCTTGGTCTGGCCAAACATCAGCGGCTTCGCGCCCGCTTGCGAGGGATATGGCGGGCCTTGCTGACCGCACACCCGGGCCGACAGCCACAGCCCCCATTCGAACCGCCGCCGCTGCCGTTGGTTGGTCAACCGGCGCAGCCCCTGGCCTGGGCCTGGCGGGCGCCACGTCAGTCCTGTGAACTGAGGCGAGCCGAGAACACGGTGGCGGCTGAATTGCTCTGCCCCTATCCACCGGGCATTCCGCTACTGGTGCCGGGCGAACGCCTCGATGCAGCTCGGCTGCACTGGTTGCTGAAACAGCAAAGTCTTTGGGGTGATCGAATTCCAGACATACTGGACGTAGTGGATCAAACCGCTGAACCCGAAACAGCCTGAATCGACTTGATAAGCCTTTCAACAGGGGTGGTCCAGCCAGCGTGATCAGCGAGGTTCTGACTCCCAAAACCGGTTCCTCACCCCGGGCCAACAATCCACGCAAGCGCTTGATCAGTGGCCTTGCCGTTGGTGCATTTGGCGCCCTGGTAGTGATCCTTGGCGGCTGGTGGTTCACCGCAGCCGTGGGGGTGATCGTGCATCTGGGCCTGCTGGAGTTCTTCCGGATGGCGCAGTTCAAGGGAATGCGGCCTGCCACCAAAACAACCCTGGTGGCGTGCCAATTGCTCCTGATCACAACGCAGTGGGGAGCTGTGCAGCCCGGTTGGCCAGCGGAACTGTCAGCGGTGATCCTGCCGCTGTCCGGGGCAGCCGTCTGCGCCTGGCTGCTGCTCCAGCCGGTCACCGGTTCCATCGCCGACGTGGCGGCCTCCATCTTCGGTTTGTTCTATCTGGGGTTTCTGCCCAGCCACTGGTTGGCCCTGCGCAATCTTTCGGCCCCCGAACTTGCGCCCGGAACCGCCTGGTTGTGCAGCAGCGGACTGGCCATCACCTTCTCCACTTGTTTGATGATCGTGGCCTGCGATATCGGCGCCTGGGGTGTCGGGAAGCGCCTCGGCAGGCATCCACTTTCAGCGATCTCTCCGGGCAAAACGGTTGAAGGCGCCATCGGCGGTGTCATCAGCTCGATGTTGATGGGACTGATCTGCGGTGCCGTCATGGGATGGCCTTTTGGCGGTCTGCCCGGTCTGCTTCTTGGTGGAGTGGTTGCCCTGATCGCGGTGGTGGGAGATCTGACCGAATCAATGATGAAACGGGATGCTGGGCTGAAGGATTCCGGTGATGCCCTGCCTGGCCACGGCGGAATCCTGGATCGAATCGACAGCTATCTCTTCACTCCGGCGGTTGTGTCCAGCCTGATCTCTCTCGCCGAACCACTGTTCCAGACATTGATGTCGTAGGACATTGATGCCCTGGTCAGTCGTCAGGGTTTCACATCCGCAACACCGGTCAGGGTGACCTGTCCAGCCGAGAGACTGACATCGGTGATCCGAATCGATGGATCCATCGGCAGTCGCGTGGATGGAGCATCATCGTCAAGGGGACAGAAATGCACTGTTCCGGCATCGGCCTGAAGCCGAAAACGTCGATGAATCGGATCCAATTGCGCTGAAACCTGCGCGCGGAGCTCCAGAACGGTGTTGTCGATCCGCAGTGCCCCGAGGGGCGTCACCCCCAGCAGCTGCTCAGCCATCCAGTCCGCCAGATCGCGCCAACGCTCGGAACCCAGTGAGGCATTGAGCTCAGCACCCGGCAGCGTCACCGTGCCGTTCACCTGGAAGGGATCCTTCAACGCCAACATCCGCCCCGGCTTCAACAGGCTCAGATCCAGTTGGATCGGTCCACTGCTGATCTCGGCGAACTGCAACGGCAATCCGTCAAAACGCACCTGACGTGCCTTGAGATCGGCGCCCTCCAGCCGGCCCTGCAGCAGAGCAAGGCTCGAACCCCGCAGGGTGAGGTCGAGCTCTCCAACCTGGTCGCAGCGACTCGCGATCCAGAGACGAAGACCGGACGAGATCAA
Organism: uncultured Synechococcus sp.; assembly: GCA_913042965.1. Classification (GTDB taxonomy): domain Bacteria; phylum Cyanobacteriota; class Cyanobacteriia; order PCC-6307; family Cyanobiaceae; genus Parasynechococcus. The sequence goes on along the minus strand of CAJWLE010000014.1, from coordinate 15,611 downwards.
TCGGAGCAGCGGATCACTCATCGCCGCAGCAGATCCAAACAACGTGCTGCCACATGCTCGGCCTGATCAATATGTGGGAGATGTCCGCAGGGTTCGATTGTTTCAGCTGGAGTGGGCAGCAGCGCTTCAGCCGCTTGCTTCAAACGGGGCCGAAGGATGCGGTCCTGAGCGCCCCAGATCACATGCAAGGGTTGAGAAGGCAGCGGCAATCCACAGCCGGAGAAGCCACCACTGCGGGCGAAAGCGGCCAGGGCGTCGGCCCAGCCTGGACATTGCAGATGCAAGGACGCGATCTGTTCCTCCGGCGCACCCACATCGGAATCGGGATCGGCAAAGGCCTGCCTGCAGAGCCCTCGTCGCACACCAGGGCGACTGAGGAACCAGGCCCCAAAGCGATCGAGCAGGGGTGGCACCGGCATCGGCTGACCGGTCAGGCCAGCTGGTGCGAGCAACAACAGATCACGGACCCGATCAGGCTGACGTCGAGCGAGTTCAACGGCCACCGACCCGCCCATGGAGGCCCCGATCACCCCAACCGATTGGGAGGAAGGAAGCTGCTCAAGCAGTTGGTCGAGATGGTTCATCACGGCGTCAGGGCCGTAACGGACCTGAAGTGGCCGCGGCGAGAAGCCGAAACCGAACAGGTCAGGAATGAACAGTTGATAGGAACCGGCCAGCAACGGCGCTAGGCGACGGAATTCCAGAAAACTGCTGTCGAAGCCATGCAACAGCAACAGGGGAGGACCCTCTCCCACGACCGCAACTGGAAAAGGAGCGTCCACCTCCAGAGCCGGGAGATCCCACCACTGCACCTTGTCCGCCAGATCTCCGGCCTGGGGATCCAGCAGACCGGGGCGGAGTTGATCAAGCAGTGCCTTCAAGAGTGAAGCGGGCTCGGTTCCGCAGCACCCACCAGGGCTTCAAGCAATGCCCCGGGGGTGACAGAGAAAGGGAGATGGTGCAGATCGGATCCTTCGCGACAGGCAAAGGAGCAGACCTGCTGAAGATCGCTGAGACTGGCCTGGGTTAGGCCAAGGTCATCAAGACAGACCGGTAAACCCAGCTGACGCAGCAGCGGCAAGAGCTGTCGATGGGCCTGAGCCGCCAGACGATTACCACCCATCCGCTCCTCAAGGCGCAACTGGACCAGAATCCCAAAACCAACCTTTTCGCCGTGCATTGCGTTGTGGCATGCCGGAAGCTGGGTGAGGCCGTTGTGAACGGCATGGGCTGCCACGGTGCGACATCGAGCACCACCCAGACCACCCATCACACCAGCCGTGAGGGCGCAGGCTTCAGCGGTTCGCACCCAGGCAGCGCTGTTGATGTCCTCCATGGCCTTGGGGCTGTCGATCAAAAGCTGATCCCGCAGCACCCGCGCCATCTGAACGGCTTGCTGCACCAAACCGTCGCTGCTGTCAGCGCTGCTGACCGATGCCTCGTACCACTTGGCCAGGGCATCAGCCACTCCACTCGCCAGGGTTCGGGGAGGGGCCTGACGCACCAGGCCATGATCAAAAACCAGAAGATCAGGGCAACGATTCAGGGAGACATCTCCCTCGAAGGCCCCCTCCGGTGAATAAATATTGGACAACGCAGTCCAGCCCGCACAGGTTGCGGCACTGAGCGGAACCGTGATGCAGGGGAGTGAAAGTCGATGCGCGAGCAGCTTCCCGGCATCAAGAACCTTGCCACCGCCCGCTGCAATCACGGCATCACAGCCGTCGGCCTCAAGGTTGAGACGCGCCAGGTCCTGCTCGCAACAATCAAATTGAAGTTGAGCAGTTGTTGGGGTCAGACCAGTGGCGGCGAGATCAGCTGACAACTGACGACGCAGCTCGAACGTGGAACGACTACGCCCGAGCACCAACGGTTTGGAACAGAGGGCCTGGATCTTTGGAAGAGCCTCAGCCCAGGAACCTTCCCCCCTGAGCACCGCAGCTGGAGCGATGGCATGGGAGGAAAACGTCTGAACCATCAGAGGCTGGCACCTGCGAGCTGGGGAGCGGAATCAACACGACCTTTGTGGCGCACCACAACTTTCTTGTTCTCATCCACATCCACTTCGGCGTGATCACCATCCTTGATGCGTCCGGTGAGCACCTCTTCAGCGAGAGAGTCCTCAAGCAGCCGCATCACAGCGCGACGCAAAGGCCTGGCTCCGTAGGAGGGGTTGTATCCCTCCTCCACAAGCCGTTCCTTGAACGCATCGGAGACGGTAAGGGTGATTCCCTTCTCGCCCATGCGGCCGAACACCTCCTTGAGCATGATCTCGGCAATCTCCTTGACCTCGTCGCGACTGAGCTGACGGAACACAATGATTTCGTCGAGTCGGTTGAGGAACTCAGGCCTGAAGTACTGCTTCAGTTCCTCATTAACGAGGGAACGGATGCGGGTGTACTGAGAATCCTCAGCACTTTCACCGGAGAACTCGAAGCCGAGACCACCGCCGCCTTTTTCGATCACCTTCGAACCGATGTTCGAGGTCATGATGATCAGAGTGTTTTTGAAATCAACGGTGCGTCCTTTGGAGTCGGTGAGTCGACCGTCTTCAAGCAATTGCAGAAGCAGGTTGAACACATCGGGGTGCGCTTTTTCGATCTCATCGAAAAGAACCACGGTGTAGGGCCGACGCCGAACGGCTTCGGTGAGCTGACCGCCCTCGTTGAAGCCCACATATCCCGGAGGCGAACCGATCAGCTTGCTGACCGTGTGACGCTCCATGAATTCAGACATGTCAAGGCGAATCATCGCCTCTTCGCTGCCGAAGAAATAGGTGGCCAATGCTTTGGTGAGCTCGGTCTTACCGACACCGGTTGGGCCGGAGAAGATGAAGCTGGCAATCGGACGGTTGGGATTTTTAAGGCCCACGCGTGCCCTTCTGATGGCCTTGGAGACAGCCTTGACAGCTTCGTCCTGTCCGATCAGACGGGTGTGGAGCGTGTCCTCCATGTTGAGCAGTTTCACGGACTCGCTCTCCGTGAGTTTCTGCACCGGTACGCCAGTCCAGGAGGCAACAATCTGGGCGATGTCCTCCTCATTGACCATCGGGGATGTATCGGGGGAAGCTGCATCGACAGGGGTCTCTCCAGCAGCAGACTCAGGGGGGGCTACGGCATCAGCCGGAGGCTCTGTGGAGGTTGATGAGGCATCGGGATCAGCACGATTGTTTTGCAGAAGTGTGCGGATCTGGTCGCGCAGTTCAACTTCCTTTTCCCTCAGCTCACCGGCCTTGGTGAAGTCCTGCTCGCGAACCGCTTCTTCCTTCTGCTTCTGGACATCACGCAATTGCTTATCAACTTCCTTCGCCGCAGGGGGCAATTTGGAGTTGAGCAGTCGTACCCGGGACCCGGCTTCGTCGATCAGGTCGATTGCCTTGTCCGGCAGGAACCGGTCAGAGATGTAGCGATCACCGAGGGTGGCAGCCGCAACAAGAGCTTCATCTGTGATCTTGAGGCGGTGATGCTGCTCGTAACGCTCCCTCAGACCGCGAAGAATTTCGATCGTGTCGTCGATGGAAGGCTCGCCAACATTCACCGGCTGGAAACGACGCTCAAGAGCGGCGTCCCTTTCAATGTGTTTGCGGTACTCGTCCAGTGTTGTGGCTCCGATGCACTGGAGTTCGCCCCTCGCCAGAGCAGGCTTGAGAATGTTGGCGGCATCGATAGCGCCCTCTGCGGCACCGGCACCGATCAGGGTGTGAACCTCATCGATCACCAGAATCACGTTTCCGGCGGACTTGATCTCTTCCATGATCTTTTTAAGCCGCTCTTCGAACTCACCCCGATATTTGGTACCGGCAACCAGAAGACCGATATCGAGCGTGAGCACACGCTTGTTTTCAAGGATGTCCGGGATGTCACCCTGCTGAATCCGCTGGGCCAGACCCTCTGCGATCGCGGTTTTACCAACTCCGGGTTCGCCGATTAAGACCGGGTTGTTCTTGGTACGACGACCCAGGATCTGGATGACACGATCGATTTCGTTATGACGACCGACAACGGGATCGAGCTTGGCCTCGGTGGCCATCTGAGTGAGGTTGCTGCCGAATTCGTCGAGCGTGGGGGTTTTTGTGGAGCCCTTGCCGCCCCCGCCGCCGCCGCCACCGGCAACTTCAGCGGTTTCGCCGAGCATGCGGATCACCTGCGTGCGCACCTTGGCAAGGTCCACCCCGAGGTTCTCGAGAACCCTTGCCGCAACACCCTCACCTTCACGAATCAGGCCGAGGAGCAGGTGTTCTGTACCGATGTAGTTGTGGCCGAGTTGACGTGCCTCTTCAAGGGATAACTCGAGGACACGCTTGGCCCTGGGCGTGAACGGGATTTCGACGGCAACGAAACCTGATCCCCTGCCGATGATTTTTTCAACTTCGACCCTGGCGTCCTTGAGATTGACGCCCATCGACTTCAACACCTTGGCCGCAACACCGGTGCCTTCTCCAATCAGACCTAACAAAATCTGCTCGGTTCCCACAAAGTTGTGACCAAGCCTTCGGGCCTCTTCCTGGGCCAGCATGATCACCTTGATGGCTTTCTCGGTAAACCTTTCGAACATCGCTGGACCGATGTGTAGATGTTCCTAAGCTATCAGGGTTGAGCCACTGGTGCGAGGGTTCGGTCGGTTCGGTCACTTTCCAGTCCCTGACTGGGCTCGACATCGCTAAAAATATCAACCAATCGCACAAGATTTGTGCCTTTTTATTTTCCTTGGACGGTAAACCGAACAACAGTTTCGGATATTTATCCCCCATTGCTGTCATCAAGCCGACGCCACTGGATCAGAGCGTCGCGACCGTCGCGGTAATAGCCCTCACGGCAACCAGCGGAACGGAATCCACAGCGGGCATAGAGGTTGATTGCGGCTTTGTTATCGCTGGCGACCTCGAGAGTGGCGTGGACGGCACCGTCCTGACGTGCCCGTTGCAACAGGCTGCGGAGAAGCGTCAGGCCATGTCCCAGCCCGCGGTGCAAAGGATCGACAGCCAGCACGGTGATGTGCAGTTCATCGACCACCAACCAGCCGCAGGCGACACCGATCAGCGCCTGATTACGCACGAGGCCCAAACAGAGTCGGCGGTCATCCTCCAGTTCCCTGCGCCACTGAGCCGAACTCCAGAAGCCCCCCAGCGCCGTCTCGTCCAGTGCCAGACAGGCCTCCAGCCACTTGGAATCCAGCTGGATCGCAGTCATCACCAAGCAGGCAACAGGAGGTTCATCCTTAAATTGCTGATGTTCGCCGGCATCTTGTGACTCAGACCATCGCCAGCCTGAAGCCCTTCGAGGCCGAGCGGGACACAAGTAGCCCGAACCGAAATCTTGCTCCGATCACCACAGCCCTGGATGGGGAGGATCGCCTGGTTGTCGGTGGATGCCTTCTGAGCGAACTGGCCCAGCGCTACGGAACACCTCTTTATGTGCTGGATGAGGACACAGTTCGGGGCACCTGCCGGGCTTACCGGGACGCACTCCAACAGCATTACCCGGGGGAGTCTCTGCCGGTTTATGCCTCGAAAGCCAACAGCTCACTCCTGATGAGCAGCATTGCGGCTGCGGAGGGACTCGGTCTTGATGCGGTTTCCGCTGGCGAACTGCTCACCGCACTACAAGGCGGCATGCCCGGTGAACGGATGGTGCTGCACGGCAACAACAAAAACGACGAAGAACTTCTTCTCGCTTACAACAACAACGTCACCGTGGTGGTCGACAACCAGCACGATCTGGATCGGTTGAAAGCACTGATCCCTGCTGACGCGCAACCAGCCCGCCTGATGCTGCGCTTCACCCCAGGCATCGAGTGCCACACCCATGAGTACATCCGCACCGGCCATCTCGACAGCAAGTTCGGATTCGATCCCGACCAGCTGGAGCCGGTGCTGAAGTCACTGATCGGTCAGCCCTGGGCAAAGCTGACCGGTCTGCATGCTCATATCGGCTCCCAGATCTTTGAACTGGAACCCCACAGAGACCTGGCTGCTGTCATGGCTGACGCCCTGAAGCTGGCCAGGGAGCTTGGCCACCCCATCGAAGACCTCAATGTGGGTGGGGGCCTCGGCATCCGTTACACCGAATCGGATGATCCACCGAGCATTGATCGCTGGGTGCAGGTTGTGGCCGAAGCCGTCACCAAAGCCTGTCGGGATAGGGGGCTCGAGCTGCCACGACTGATGTGCGAGCCCGGTCGCTCGTTGGTGGCCACCGCAGGGGTAACGCTCTACTCCGTTGGATCGCGTAAAACCATTCCCGGCATTCGCACCTATGTGGCCATCGACGGCGGCATGAGCGACAACCCCCGCCCCATCACCTATCAATCGCTGTACACCTGCTGCCTGGCCGATCGCCCTCTGGCGGCAGCCGATGAAACGGTGAACCTCGTTGGCAAGCACTGTGAATCCGGCGACGTCCTCCTGAAGGACCTGCCATTACCCACCACCCGCACCGGAGATGTGGTCACCGTGTTTGCAACCGGGGCCTACAACGCCTCGATGAGCTCCAACTACAACCGAATTCCACGGCCTGCAGCCGTGGTGGTGAAAGACGGCAGCTCAGAGCTGGTTCAGAAGCGGGAACAGCCGGATGACATGCTGCGCTACGACGTGCTGCCGGAACGCTTTCGCGCGGTACGTTAAAGGTATCTCCGATGAGAGCTGAGTGAATCCGCTGGCTGTGGTTAATCCGCGCCTTCTGCTCGACGTCTTATTCGCCTCCTCCATCGGCTTTCTGCTCTTCTCCCGGGTCAACGAAGCCCGGACCCTCTGGTTGTTGAGGGGCTACCTCTTTCTGGTGGCCCTGGCCTGGTTTGTACAACGCTACGCCAACCTTCCATTAACCACAAAGCTGGTTGATGCCCTTGTCCTGGCCTGCTCTCTGTCCCTAGCCATCCTCTGGCAAGGGGAACTGCGGCGATTGATGGAGCTGCTCGGCACGGGCCGCCTGGCGGTGTTACTGGGCAACACGCAACGGGAGTTTCGATCCGGCTCGGGCACGGTTACTCACATCACCGAAGCCGCTGGCCGCTTGTCTCAACAGCGGCGCGGTGCCCTGATCGTGCTGGACCTCGGCAGTGATCTTCGGCCGGAGGATTTTCTCAATCCCGGAGTCACCGTGGATGCCTTGCTCAGCCGGGAATTGATGATCAATCTGTTCGCTGCAGACACACCGCTACACGACGGAGCGGTGTTGGTGAGGGGAAATCGGATTGAATCGGCCGGTGTGATCCTGCCGCTCTCCCGCGACAGCGTCAGCCGCTACGGCACTCGCCACCTCGCGGCCCTGGGCATCACCGAACGCTTCGACCGCTGCATCTGCATTGTGGTGTCGGAAGAAACAGGAACGTTGTCTCTGGCCAATCAAGGCAAACTTGAGCGCCCTATCACCAGTTCTCGCCTTGAAGAGCTGTTGCGTGAGCTGGTCAACAGCGCAGAATCGCTGCCCCCAGCGCGACGTACGGTGGTGAGCTCATCCAAGGAATCGCTGTCTTGAGCCGACCTCCGGCCACCAGCACAGAATCGATCGCGCGTTCCGTCTGCCCGCCGGAACTGGACACGTCTCGACTGCCGAAACACGTGGCCGTGATCATGGACGGCAACGGACGCTGGGCGGCCGCCAAAGGACTGCCACGGGTGATGGGGCATCAGGCCGGGGTGGAAGCACTGAAGACCACCCTGCGGCTCTGCAGCGACTGGGGTATTTCAGCCCTCACCGCCTATGCCTTCTCCACGGAGAACTGGTCGCGCCCTGGCCAGGAGGTGAACTTCCTGATGACCCTGTTTGAGCGGGTGCTGCAGAAGGAACTCCACTCCCTTGAGCGGGAGCAGGTGCGCATCCGCTTTCTCGGCGAACTCGAGGCCCTGCCTGAGGTGTTGCAGCAGCGCATCCAGGACGCAACGGAGCGCACGGCAAGCAACACCGGAATTCATTTCAACGTCTGCACCAATTACGGAGGACGACGGGAACTGGTTCGCGCAGCCCAACGGCTGGCCAGGCAGGCGGCAGAAGGGTTGATCGTGCCCGAGGAGATTGACGAAAACAGCCTTGCGGCCGAACTCTTCACCACCGGCGAGCAGGATCCTGATCTGCTGATTCGCACCAGTGGGGAACAACGGATCAGCAACTTTCTGCTGTGGCAACTGGCCTACGCCGAAATCCATGTCACCGAGGTGAACTGGCCCGATTTCAACGCAATCGCCCTGAAACAAGCCCTGATGGATTTTCAGAGTCGCCAACGCCGTTTCGGCGGCCTTGACACCCGCCAACCATGAGCCTGAACACCCGCCACGACTGGAGTACGGAAGAGATTCAGGCCCTGCTTGAACTCCCCCTGATGGAGCTGCTGTGGCAAGCGCAGAGCATCCACCGGGAAGCCAATCCGGGCTATCGGGTGCAGCTGGCATCCCTGCTGAGCGTCAAGACCGGCGGCTGCGAGGAGGACTGTGCCTACTGCTCCCAGTCCATCTACAACAGCAGTGACGTCTCGGCCTTCGAAGCCCAGATGCAGGTTGCACCCGTGCTGCAGCGGGCACGCGCTGCCAAGGAGGCCGGTGCCGACCGGTTCTGCATGGGCTGGGCCTGGCGGGAGATTCGCGATGGCGCGCCCTTCGAGGCAATGCTCGAGATGGTGCGCGGGGTTCGCGACATGGGCATGGAAGCCTGCGTCACCGCGGGCATGCTCACCGATCAGCAGGCCGAACGATTGGCGGAAGCAGGGCTCACCGCTTACAACCACAACCTCGACACCAGCCCGGAGCACTACGACCGGATCATCACGACCCGGTCCTACCAGGAGCGCCTGGAAACCCTTGAACGGGTACGCAGAGCAGGGGTGACCCTCTGCTGCGGCGGCATCATCGGCATGGGCGAAACCCTGCGGGACAGGGCTTCGATGCTGCAGGTGCTGGCCACGATGGAGCCGCACCCAGAGAGTGTTCCTGTGAACGGACTGGTGGCGGTGGAAGGAACACCACTGGAAGGCCAGGCCCCGTTTGAACCGCTCGAGCTGGTGCGCATGGTGGCCACCGCCCGCATTCTCATGCCGTATTCACGGGTGCGACTGAGCGCAGGACGGGAATCCATGAACCGCGAAGCGCAGATCCTTTGCCTGCAGGCGGGAGCCGACTCAATTTTCTACGGCGATGTGCTGCTGACAACCGGCAATCCGGATGTGGAGGCCGATCGCCAGCTGCTGTCCGATGCGGGGGTGCAAGCGAACTGGCAGGAAGAGCCGACTCCGATTTCGAGCTGCTCCACCGAATACCCCCTGGCGTCCTGACCTGATCTGAAGCTTGGGCAACGCACACGCCAGAACAAGAACAAGCCTTGAGAGAACCTTTGCCCTCTCAAGGGAGGCATCAAAAATATCCAGCCGATCATTCTTAAATAATCCTTTGGAGCCGGGCCCCTCGCGCCAAACGTATTGAATATTGTTCTTTCAAGGTACATTGATTGCCGGCGCATCACTGCTATTGATGCATTTGCCTTGCATTTACATTTTCTCACGTTGACATGCATCATGCTGTCTTACTGGTCGTTGCATTCATCTTCGATTCACACAAAGAATGGACGAGTGAGCGTTAATTTTTAAAGCCTGCCTTCATGCCAATCGTGAATGCTTCGCGAAACAATCGTCACAACAAGAACTTTTTGAGCAGCCAAGATTAATACAGCAGTTCAAGAGATCCATGGAGCTTGCAAACCAAAACCTTTCTGCTTATTTCATCATCGGTTCATTGGTAGTTCTTCTGCTTGGGTCCCTTTTGTATGGGATTTATGCCGCCTTTGGTGCCGGTTCCGTGGAGTTAACGGATCAGATTGAAGAGCACGCCAAGCTGCACAAGCTTGGGATTGCGCATTCTCACAAAGGAAATGGCCGGGCTGTCGCCCGCGGGGGAGGACACGCTCACTCAAGTCGCGACACCGTTCATCTCTAAATTGTTTGGCGCCTGCACCTCAAATTGACCATCATGACCGTTCTATCTGGATGATCGGCAACAACCAATTCGGCCGCGAGGCGGATCTGCCCCCGCCTGATCCGACGTGAGGCTCCACGAGTCCGCTGAGTCAGAGCCACCTCAGCCGTTTCCCCTGATCATGCGCTGAGATGGATCGGTCCAATGGCTGCCAAATTCCTCAACAACGTCAGATCGAGCTGTAACGCAAAGGCAAGCGGTCGTAGAGACTGCTTTGAGGAATTGTCTGCCGAGCTTGAGGCAAGGGACGCTATTCAGGATCTGCAGTGACTCATAAAAGCTGAACAATGGGTGGGAGTGGTGCCATCCATCAGTGCGATAACCAGCCTTCAGCAAAATGGCTTTCCAGTCGAAAAATTCAATACCTGCACCTACTCATTACCCAAAAGCGCGAGCAGCCTTCCCTGACAACAAAGAACTGAAACATAAACCACAGACAATGATACTATTTTTTTCAGAGCTGTGTATATTTATTTAATTGGCTCCAGCGCTGAGCCTGATCAGCGTCCTATAGACATCCAATAACATTCAAATTCGAATAAAATAATAATCCGCTGAAAATCAGGCCTTGCATTCCGCAATTGACGAGTACTATTACTTGCAAAAATTAGCCAGCACTATTAACGATACAGAAGCCCGAAGCTTCATTCTATCTACCGCTCAGAAACTACTGGAGAAAAGCTACGGAGAATTCAAACAACAATCCAAAATAACCAACCGCTTTATTGAAAAAGTGAACAAAAACAAAGCCAATAATTTTGATGACTAATTAATTTTATCCTCCTCTATTCAATTCACTAGCTAAGTCATCAAAAAATGTTTTTCAGCGCGTGCAGCTTGATAAATTGACGATAGACGCGAATGAGAACTTCGAACAGTGAAGCGAGACAAGACCTATTAACAAGTTATCAAACCATATTCTCACCCAATACATTGCCAATGTATTTGTCACAAACTCATCAAGAGCCCATTCAGCGTTACCTGCAAGGCAGTCGTTACATTCAACCCTGGCCACTACTCAATCAAGAGGGAAATCAAGAAACGAATGCTGGTCGGACTCACCAAGCGCCAATTGCATTGCCAATTTTTTAATGCCACCCTTATTGTTCCAAATATGTGGCTTAAATTCAAGAGCGTCTTCAATGTAACCGGGAAGACTTCGCCTAGGCTTCTTATTGTCTTTTTTCATTCTCCTTTAATTAAGCGCTGAGACGGTACAGCTAACAACTAAATCGGTCAAATTCTATAAACATATATAACTTATCTATTAATCACGTTAATATGCATTGAGCAAGCCATGGGAGTGGCGCTAGTACTGTCGGGTCCTCGGGAGAGTGAACAGAAAGAGTTTGCCTGCACGCTCACCAATGATTGAGCATTTAAATAATTGGCGTGATTGTTGGAAGGAGTTGTCTACATCACTTGGAGTAACAGACCCTGTTTCAGGATCTGTAGTGACTCATAAAAGTTAAATGTTGAATCGAAGTCAGTCCATCCACCAGTGCAACCCAGCACTGAAACTCTTCTGGGAATACCACCCCACTGGCTAGCCACTGAGTGTTGCAGTGCATCTGCACTCAATGCCACTATTGATCAAGCAGCTTTTGATCATGATTCAGGTACTGATCAAACTCATGTTCTCCCTAGTTCTGCTCATTACCACTTTTCCTGCCCTGACCCGTGCGGAAATCATCGACTACAACATCGTCACTGATGAGTTCTATGGCTTAAACGCAGAACGAGTTCTACTCGTATCCAACCCGGAGGATGCTGACAAAAGAGTCAAGGTCATCGGTCAATGCAAAGGTCGTGGTGCCACCGAACTCTTTCTTGAGGATGACCCGACGAACGCTAGGGAGAAGTGGTTTGTCGTGTCTGGCGAGAGTGATCTCGAACCAGATCTCTCCATTTGCCTTTCAGGGAATGCTCCGAACTGGTTTGAAAAAGCAGCCCACCCCTTTCAGTAAGGGCGGTTTGTTGATGGCCACGAACTTTGGGGCTCACAGAACGACAACAGCAATAGCGTCAAACCGAAAACTTGAGCCTGTTGTAAGGGACCAACCGCTCTAAACCCAACCCCTTAGACGATATTTCTCAAGAGAGCTGGCTCTGGTAGGTCTGCTCCACCAAAGCCCTGAAGAGCTCCTGCTTCTTGTATTCAAGGAATTCCTGCTCTTCGACCGGACCACCGGGCCAGTTCCGCAGTGCATCACAGGTTGTTTTGTATTCGAGCTTTAAAGCTCTCAGGTCGAGGTGGAATGTCGCTGCGATGTCTTGATTCATGGCGCGGACGCAATCCGGAAATTATTACAAAACTTTAAGGTTCATTGACGTATAGCAGGTTACCGAAAGCCGCTTATCAAAATCGTGTCCCGGCTGCGGCCTGACCGAGGTGCGGGTTTCTGCCTCACAACACAGCCATTGATTTTGCAAAAATTATTTCAGTTAATGAAACATCTTTCCAATGACCACTGAAGTTCGCAATTGGGCCGTAGTTGCAGCAGCAATGGAGGCCAACGGTTCCACAAATAGTGAGATGTATCGGCGAGCCAAAGCCCTCGCCAATGGTCAGGCAGATCCAATGCCCACAAGCTACCCCGCAGCACCACTGAGCATTTCTGCAGCCTGATCATTTCTGAAAATCAAACGAACCTCTCACGCATCTCGAGAGTCTCAATAATGTTCTTTTAGAGGATTAACCTCCGTCATCAATGGCGGGGGTTTTTTGTTATCCCAGCAAGGAAGCGAAACTCCAAACAGTGGGTGCTAGTCCAGCCCAACATGCTTCCGGGAGAACTCTTCCAACACCGCTAAAAATTCGGATTCCTCCGGCGGATCATCAAACCGCGTTGCGCATTGCACGCAGAACCTGATCCAAGTGGTGGCCGGAGCATCGCCTGCAGAAACCACCAAGGAGTAGGCGGGTTGAAATTCCGACCCGTCTTGAAGCATCGCCCCAATGGCGTCATAAAGACAATCCATTCCATCGAGTTGGGGATCAGCGAAGACAGCGCGGATTTCGTCTCTGGTTGCCATTGATTCAAAACGTTGGCTGGGATCGCATCGCAGACAGATCAACCCATTACGGCCCATGAAAGGGACCTGGTTCATGAGATCCATGTCCATCTATAGCCCGCATCACCAGGCCTGCGAATGGTGACAAACCCAAAACCAAGTTGATGGGAGAGAACCAATACAACTCTGCTCTTGTTGATTAACCGCTGGTGTCATCGACGACTTGATGGTTAGGTGGCTTCATCTCATTGACGCTCCAGACCACGGCCCCCTTGAGCCTGATGATGGGGGTGACGCGCTTCAGCTGAAAACCTTGCTCAACCGGGGCTACAGGACTGACTTGAAGGCAAGTGGCCTGTCTGTGGAGTGCTGCGCATGAGCCAGCTCCTGGTTGCTGCCTTTTACGCCTTCGTCCCCCTGGAGCAGGGCCAGCGGGAGATGTTGCTGGAACGGTTACCGATCCTGGCGGGCGAAGGCAAGGTGCTCGGCTCAGTGCTGGTAGCGGAGGAAGGGGTGAACGGCACGATCAGCGGACCGCAACCTGCGGTGGAAGTCCTGCTTGAGCAGCTGCGCCAATCACTGCAACTGGGAGACAGCCACTACGAGCGGCTGGAGGTGAAGCGCAGCTGGGCCGATCAGCCGGTGTTCCGCCGCTTCAAGGCGCGAAGAAAAAAGGAGATCGTGACCATTGGCGATGGCGGCGTTGACCCCCGCGCAAGTGTGGGCACCTATGTGGATCCAAAGGACTGGAATGCCCTGGTGGATGACCCCGAAACCCTGGTGATCGACACGCGCAACAGCTACGAAACAGCGATCGGCACATTTGAAGGCGCCATTGATCCCGGCACCGAAAGCTTCCGCGACTTTCCAAGGTGGGCCGAGCAACACCTGAAACCGCTTCTGGACAAGAACGGTCAGAGGCGGGTCGCCATGTTCTGCACCGGCGGCATTCGCTGCGAAAAAGCCAGCAGCTATCTGCAACAGCAGGGATTCGGTGAAATCCACCACCTGCGCGGCGGCATCCTCAGCTACCTCGAGCAGGTGCCGGAGCAGCAGAGCCGTTGGCGCGGTGAATGCTTTGTGTTTGATCAGCGGGTGGCCCTCAACCACCAGCTGGAACCGGGTCAGCACAGCCTGTGCCATGCCTGCGGTTTTCCCGTATCACCGGAGCAACGGGCCCTTTCGAATTACATCAAAGGGGTGCAATGTGTGCACTGCGTGGATCGTTTCAGCGATGCCGATCGTCAACGCTTCGCGATGCGTCAACGCCAGATCGATGCCGCACAACAGGGCGACCCATCCCGAGAAATCAACAATCACAGGCCCCTTGCATGACTGACCGGAACAACGCGATCCGGTTGAAGGACCACTCCGATGCTGTGCTGCCGATCCTTTACAGCTTCCGCCGCTGCCCCTACGCGATGCGCGCTCGCTGGGCCCTGCTGGAGGCGGGGCTTCTGGTGCAGTGGCGCGAAATCGCCCTGAAGCAAAAGCCGGCCGAAATGCTGGAGGTTTCCCCCAAGGGCACCGTGCCGGTGCTGGTGCTTTGCGATGCAACGGTGATCGACGAAAGCCTGGCGGTGATGGAGTGGGCCCTGGATCAGGCGGATCCCCGCAGGTTGCGTGAAGCCGGCGATGCCTCGGCCCTGGTCAATGAAAACGATGGGCCGTTCAAACACCACCTCGATCGCTTCAAGTACACCGATCGCTACCCCGGAGAACTGCAGGACACCCACCGCGCCGCAGGTCTATCGATTCTGCGGAGCTGGAACCAACGCGTCGCCACAAACGGGTGGTTGCTCAGCGATGAGCTGTCGCTCGCCGATGCTGCCCTGTGGCCCTTTGTGCGGCAGTGGCGAACCGCAGATCCGCAAGGCTTCGATGCCGACAACAGCTTGCAGGAACTGCGCCAATGGCTGAACCGCTTCCTGGAGGATCCCCGCTTCGAGCGGTTGATGCAGCGGGCCGACCCATGGAACGCCGGCGGGCATCAACATCAGTTTCCTGCGGACGCCACCGCTGTCCCGGTGGATCAACCCCTGTTTCACCTGGCCTTGGCGGACGACTGGCAAGCAGCGCAGGCCAGCGGTTCGTACGGCGTCTCCACCCGGGGAATGACGCTGGAGCAGGTGGGCTTCATCCACTGTTCCTGGCGGGAGCAGGTGGATGCCACCTATCAACGCTTCTACGCCGATGCCGGCGAGGTGGTGTTGCTTGAGATCGATCCTGCGGCCGTGGGTGTGCCGCTGCGCGCCGATGCCATCCCCACCGGCGAACTGTTCCCTCACCTGTATGGGCCGTTGAACCCTGCGGCGGTGCAGTCGGTTGCCGCCATGCCCAAGCCAGCATGAACAGCGGTAGGCCCGATCAGATGCTCGAACAACTGGAGAGCGAGGCGCTCGAACGGGGATTGCTGTTGCGGCTGCAGGTGGGCAGGCCGCTGGGGTTGTGGAGCCTGCGGTTGGTGGTGGCGCAACCGGTTGATGGTGAGCGGCTGTTATTGCAGGGGGAGATGAAGGGCTGGGCCTATGGCGCCGATGCAGGCCTGCAGCTCGACACGATGCGGGTGCAACCCGGAGCCCCGGCCGGCGTCGGTGATCTGGTCTGGGCCGCCACGATGGCGTGGGCCCTGGAA
>CAJWLE010000013.1:0-18726 GCA_913042965.1 uncultured Synechococcus sp. | reverse complement strand
TCCTCGAAAGCTTCTCAGCAGTTGGTGAGTTGGGTCTGGTGACCAGGGTTGATGGCGATAAGGCTGAGGCCGTATCGCGTCGCCTGCCGGCTGTGCAGGTGCACTCGGAGGCCCGTTGTCTCAGCCTCGGAGACCTCCCTCAGGCCCCCCATGGGCCGTCAGCGGTGGCCGTGGTCAGTGGAGGTAGCAGCGATCGCACCGTGGTGAGCGAGGCCGCTCTCGCGCTGAAGCTTCATGGCATTGGTGTGGATCTGGTGATGGACGTGGGGGTGGCGGGTCTTCACCGTCTGCTCGCCCAGTTGCCGCGCCTGGAAACAGCCAGGGTTTTAATCGCCTGTGCCGGCATGGAAGGTGCTCTGCCCACCGTTCTTGCAGGTCTGGTGCCACAGCCGGTGATCGGGGTTCCCGTATCCGTTGGTTATGGGGTGAGCAAGGGAGGTCGTGCCGCCCTGGACGGGATGCTTGCCAGCTGCTCACCAGGACTGACCGTTGTCAACATCGACAACGGCTATGGCGCGGCTATGGCTGCCCTGAGGATGCTGCGTTCAGGCTGAGGAGACTTCCTTTTCCACGCAGCGATCCTGAGGTGTTTCAGAGATGCTGCAGGTTGGGATAAGCCGTGATCAGTTCTTCAGCGCTGAGAACATCGCCGCGGCCCTCCGGCTGCCAGATCACTTCCAGAGCAATCAGGTCGCTGGAGGAGGTGGAACCAAGGATCCTCAGTGACTGACGCAGCTCTTCCGCTGTGGAAGCTCCCTTGAGCTGGGCGGTTGCGGTGGAGGCCACCAGCAAGGTCACCACGATGAATTCGTTTGTGGCATCGGCATCCCCCACAACATCGGTGGTGCCACTCAGGTTCTGACCGCCCACATTGCTGGTGACCTCAGCATCGAGCTTGCTCCGCTCGTTGATCGACAAACGATTGAAAGTTGCTTCGGCAGTGTTGAAAGGCACGCTGCCGCTTTCGGCGTTGGCGTAGACCCAAAGATCAGGCTGGCGAAGCAGTGCCAGGGTCGATTCCTGGAGCACCCTCTGCAGACCCGTTGAGCTCGAGGTGTCTGCCGATTTGGCGAGGGTTCTGAGGTCATCCTGCAGAGCCTTGGCTCCAGCCAGAAGCCCAACCTGAAGCTGGATCATGTTCACCTTGCTGGGCACCGCTGGGGTGGCGACAGCCCCACCGATGCCTGGGGCCGAACCCGCGCCTCGCAGTGCATTCACCAGGACTCCGGCGATCGCCATCAGGATCAGCAGACCGAACAGACCGCCACCGCCGAAGCCGAAGATCGGAATGATGAAGGGGAATCCGAAGCCACCCCTTCTGCCATAGCCGCCGTAACCACCGCCGTAGCCGCCGCGGTAACCGCCGCTTGAGCGGGGCATGGTGCGTGGCATGGACGGTGCCCTGAAACTGCCACCTCCCATCCGGCCACCTCGGGCTGCATCCGCCTGCTGCGGCATGGCGAGACTGAGGCCCAGCATGAGGCAGGGGACCAGGACGATTGCCAGGATTCGGCGACCCCAGGACGATTTCGACACGGCCACGGCCTGATTTCGACGTTCCGGAAACTTTAGGAACCCCCTCCAACGATGGTGACAATCTCAAGCGTGTCGTTATCCGCCACGGGTGTGCTGGCCCAGAGCCGTCGTGGAGCGATTGTGCCGTTGTGCTCAGCAACCACCAGCTGGGGGTTGTGACCCAGAGCGGTGATCACCGCCTCGAGGTTGGGCGGTTCAGGGGCTGGATCGAGCCGATGGATCTCACCATTCACGTTGAGTTGCAGAACCATGGGTCAGGAGCGTGGCATCAGCTGGCGCAACAGCTCCACACATGCTGCGCCTGGGTCATCGGTTCCCATGATTGCCCCGATGACGGCAACCCGCCGACATCCGACCCCAGTGAGTTGATCGAGGTTGGAGGAGGTGATGCCGCCGATGGCAAAAATCGGTCGTTCGCTCAGTTGCAAGGCATGGGCCACCAGTTCGCTGCCAATGGCGGCCCGATCGGGTTTCACCGCCGTGTTGTTGACCGGTCCCAGCCCCAGGTAGTCGCAGGCTTCGTCGTTCGCCTGACGGACCTGGTCGAGGTTATGGGTGCTTCGCCCGAGGAGACGTTCGGTCCCGATCAGCCGTCGCGCGACGGTCGTGGGGAGGTCGTCCTGCCCCAGATGCACCCCGTCAGCGTCGACGGCAAGGGCGAGGTCAATGCGGTCATTCACGATGAACAAGGCCCCGTGCTGATGACACAGCTCCGCCAGGGAACGGGCTTCCTCGAACCGTTCGAGATCGCTGCCGTCCTTGGCCCGGTACTGCACCATCGCCACACCGCTGCGCAGGGCAGCGTCCACGGTTGCGATCAAGCGGTCGCTCGGACTGGTGACCAGGCAAAGTCGGCAATCCTCCAGTCGCCTGCGGCGGTTGCTCCCCGCCGTGGCCTCCAGGCAGGTCACCTCCAGGTCGTAAAGGCCATAGCGAACAGCTGCAGCTTCCTTGGCGAGTGGTGCATCAATGCTTCGGCCGTACTCCTCAAGCACACGCAAGGCTTCCTGCACCCGACCGCAGTTGGCAGCCACAACCTGGCGGGGGCTGTGACGATCCAGCTGGGCCGGATGTCCGAGTCCGGCACCCGTATCGGTCGAGGTTGAGCGGGCCTTCTTGTAGCGATCCTGATGCAGTCGCCCCAGTCGTTGTCGCCAATCCTTGAGGGTGACCACCAAATCCTCGCGATCCAGCCCAAAACGGCACCAGTCCTCCACCACTCGCAGCCCTTCTCGGGCACGGTCCAGGTTGGCGTCGATCAGCCGAGCCACACGCGGGTCGAGGCCGGGGTCACATCCCATGGCTTTCATGGCACTCTGAGGAGGATGGCATTCCCACCAGCTATGGAGAACAGCGGATCCGACAGCGCCATGCGCGTTCTGATCTGGGGCATTGTCCTTCTGGGCGGAATCGGAGTGTTGATTGTCTGGGGGTTGTCGAACGCTTACCCGACACCGGTCTGAGATGAGAGCAGCGATCGGGCTTCATCCGCATCACGGCCGATCTGTTCACTGAGCGCATCGAGTCCGGAGAATTTCACCTGGCCTCGCAGGCGAAGCACAGGCTCAACCAGCAGCTGTTGGCCCACCATTTCAAGGCTGCGATCAAGCAAATGCACCTCTACCGCTGAGGGTGCATTGGGATCCACCGTGGGTTGGGGCCCCAGATTCATCACGGCCGCCATTCGTTCGCCTGTGCCATTCAGCCAGGCCCAGGCTGCGTAGACCCCCAGGCCCGGCAGAAATTTCCTGCCATCCACCCGAAGGTTGGCGGTCGGCCAGCCCAGGCCGCGACCCAGGCCGCGCCCTCTCACCACGGGCCCCTGGAAGCGATAGGGGCGATTCAACAGGGCTTGAGCGGTTTTCAGATCGCCCGCTTCCAGGGCGGAACGGATGCGACTGCTGCTCATGCGTCCGTCGGCGTCTTCGACGATCTCGGTCACCCGCACCGACACGCCCCGTGCAGCGGCAACCCGTTGCAGCAGGGCGGCGTCGCCGCTGCGGTTGCGACCAAACCGGAAGTTGGCCCCCACTGCGATCTGTCGGGCCTGCAGGGTGTCCAGCAGAACGGTTTCAACAAAGGCTTCGGCACTGAGCTGTGCCAGCTCCTGGGTGAACGGCACCAGCACCAGTTGCTCGATGCCCAGTGGGTTGAGCAGATCGAGTTTCTCGCTGGGGAGATCCAGCCGCAGCCTTGGTTCGCCGAACAGCACTTCCCGTGGGTGGGGCCAGAAGCTGACCACGCTGGCGACCGTGTCCTCGGGACGATCCTCGATCGCTTCGGCAATCACTCTGCGATGGCCGGCATGCAATCCGTCGAAGCTCCCCAGGGCCAGCGCTGTCGGCTTACGGGCGTCCGTCGGTGAACAGAGGGGAATCAACGCGGGGTGCAGGCGTGACGCTTTGGTGGCAAGTTTGGACGACTGACCTCCTGAGAGATGGCGGATCGTCTCGATTTCCAGCAGCTGTCTTTCGGCGTGCGGCGCATGGGCTGGATCCGCTTCTGGATTCAAGTGGTGCTTGGCATCGTTGTAGTGGGGGTGCTGCTGTTCAACAACATCGGCGGCAGTCTCGCCCGCAATGCGGAACGGGCCGTCGGTCTCGGCCCGGGCCTGTCGCTCACCACCCTGGCCTTCCTTGTGCTGCTGTTCAGCCTCTGGCAGGGCTGGTTGATTGTGCGAACCGGCCGCGCCATCGCCAGTGAGGCACGGCCCAGCCGGGGAGAGGCGGCACGGCTGGTGAAACGAGGACTGCTGGCGGACCTGCTCGGGCTCACCCTGGCCACCATCGGCTATCAAGCCTTGGCAGGAAGTCTGTTCGTGCAGGCTTCGATGCAAACCCCAGGCATCGCCATCGGCGGCCGCGGCATGGCGGACAACCTGGCCATCACGTCCCTTGAAATGCTCTCGGTGCTGAGCAACACCCAGGTGCTGTTCGCACACCTGATCGGATTGGTGTTCTCGCTCTGGCTGTTGCAGCGGATCTATCGCACAAGCTGATCGTTCAGTCGCAATGTCGGCAGGCTGCTGAGGGCTCCGCGCCAGAACAGATCCGGCTGGATCGGGGTCAGAGATGGTGCATTGGCATGAATCTGTGCCACGTCGCTGGGCCAGTCCCGCGGCCCTTCACCGGCGCTTTCCAGGTCGTTGATCACCTCGCCAGAGAGCCAGTAGTAGGCGCGCCCGCGGGGATCCTCACGGCGGCTGAACTGCTCCTCATAACGGCGAACCGAAAGCCGGGTCCAGCGCAGGGCCCCCATGGCGTTGCTTTCGCAGGGCGGAATGTTGAGGTTGAGCAGCATGTTTTCCGGCCACAGGTCGGTGTGGGCTTGCTCGACCACGTCCATGGCCAGATCAGCGGCGGCCTGGAACTGGCGCCACTGGAAGCAGGCGCTGCTCACGGCCAGGGATCGGATTCCTTCCAGGGTGCCTTCCATGGCTGCGGCCACGGTTCCGGAGCAGAACACGTCGGTCCCTAAATTCGGACCGTGGTTGATGCCTGACATCACCAGATCCGGGGTTTCCTTCACCAGTTCGCAAAGGGCCAGCTTCATGCAGTCGGCTGGGGTACCACTGCATGCCCAGGCGGTGACACCCGGTGCGAACAACTCATCAGCCCGCTCGGCACGGAGGGGGGTCTGCAGCGTCAGGCCATGGCCGGTTGCAGATCGTTCCTGATCGGGACACACCACGGTGACCTGGTGGCCTCGGGAGGCAGCGGTTGCGGCGAGGGTGCGAATTCCCTCGGCGAAGACCCCGTCGTCATTGCTGATCAGGATCCGCATGGCTTGGCTGATGGATGAGGCGAACCTAAGCGGCCTGGCTGCTTACAGTCAGTCGCTCTCCGCCACTGTTCCGTGAGCGCCCCGGTCACCCTGCAGCAGCTCACCGATCAGTTGGATGCCCTGGAGCAGCAGGCGTCCGCGGAAATCGCCGATGCTGCCGATGCGGCTGCCCTTGAGCAGCTCCGCGTTGGACTGCTCGGCAAGAAAGGTCGCATCTCTGGCGTGCTGGGGGCGATGGGAAAGCTCCCGGGTGATGAGCGTCCTCTGGTGGGTCAGCGGGCCAATGTGCTCAAGACCCAGGTGAAGACTCTGCTGAGTGACCGCCTTCAGGCAGTGCAGCAGGCGGCGATGGCTGAACGCATCGCCAGAGAGAGCATCGATGTGACGGCGCCGGCTTCGGGCATCCCCATGGGGCACCGGCATCCTCTGATCACCACCACGGAGGAGATCGTGGATCTGTTCCTCGGGCTGGGGTACAGCGTTTCAGAAGGCCCTGAGGTGGAGAAGGACCACTACAACTTCACGGCTCTGAACATCCCAGAGGACCATCCGGCCCGGGATATGCAAGACACCTTTTACCTGGGTGCTGACCTGCTGATGCGCACCCACACCTCACCCGTTCAGATCCGTTATCTGGAGCAGAACCCGCCGCCGGTTCGCATCGTGGCTCCGGGTCGTGTCTACAGACGAGATGCCGTTGATGCCACCCACTCTCCGGTGTTTCATCAGGTGGAGGTTCTGGCCATCGATGAGGGTCTGGACTTCAGTCATCTGCGGGGCACGGTGATGGCCTTCCTCAGGGCATTCTTTGGTGATCTGCCTGTGCGCTTTCGCGCCAGCTACTTTCCGTTCACCGAGCCCTCTGCGGAGGTGGATGTTCAGTGGCGCGGTCGCTGGCTCGAGGTGATGGGCTGCGGCATGGTCGATCCAGCGGTGCTCGAGGGCCTGGGTCTCGATCCCGAGCGTTACAGCGGTTTTGCGGCTGGCCTTGGGGTGGAGCGGTTCTGCATGGTGCGTCATGGCATCGACGACATCCGCAGGCTTTACACCAGCGATCTGCGTTTCCTGGAGCAGTTCTGACTCCCATAAGCTGATCAAGCATCTGCAGGTCGCGATCGGTGCCCCGCATCGGACTGATCGTTAACGATGGCAAGTCCCACGCAGTGGAGACTGCCAGCACCATTCAGCAGCGACTTGAAAGTGCTGGGTACGAGGTGGTGCTGGCCAGCAGTGCCGGTGGAATGGTTGGTTTCGCCAACCCCGATCAGCATCTCCGCTTGCTTGGCTACAGCGCCTGCGTGCCCAAGGGATTTGATCGGGGCATGGTCCTGGCGATCGTTTTAGGCGGTGATGGCACCGTGCTTTCGGCCGCACGGCAGACCGCACCCCTTGGCGTACCGATCCTCACCATCAATACCGGTCACCTCGGCTTTCTGGCCGAGGCCTACCTCAGTGATCTGGATCGTGCCCTCGATGTGGTGTTGACGCAGCAGTGGACGATCGAGGAGCGCAGCAATCTGGTGGTGAGTGTGATGCGCGGCGACCAGCGGCGCTGGGAGGCCCTGTCTCTGAATGAGATGGCCCTGCACCGAGAACCGCTCACCAGCATGTGTCATTTCGAGATTGCCATCGGACGCCACGCGCCGGTGGACATCGCCGCTGATGGCGTGATCCTGTCCACTCCCACGGGATCCACCGCGTACGCCCTCAGTTCCGGTGGTCCAGTGATCACGCCCGACTGCCCGGTGCTTCAGCTCACCCCGATCGCACCCCATTCGCTCGCCTCGAGGGCTTTGGTCTTCAGCGACCGAGAGCCGGTCACGGTGTTTCCGGCAACTCCTGAGAGGCTGATGATGGTTGTGGACGGCAGCGCCGGTTGCTATGTCTGGCCGGAGGATCGCGTCTTGATCCGTCGCAGTGATCACCCGGTGCGTTTTGTGCGTCTAGCCGACCACGAGTTCTTCCAGGTGCTGCGCAACAAGCTGGGCTGGGGCCTGCCCCACATCGCGAAACCGGACAAGGAATGAGCACTGAGCCGTTGCTGCTGCTGGCCGGAACGTCAGCGGTGGCGTTGGCTCCCCGTCTTTCGGCCTCCGGTTACACCACCGTGGATTGGCTGAGTGCGGGAGTGACCTCTAGTTGTGGCGTTGCTGGAAACGAACCGCTGGCGGCTGTGCTGGCTGCCGACCAGGTTGATCGGATCGCTGAGCTGCGCCAACGCTTCGGAGCCATGACGATCCTGCTCGACCTGGAGCAGGACAGCGTTGAGGCCCGTGCCAATGCCTTGCGCTGTGGAGCCGATGACTTTTGGTTGTCGGGTCTTGGCCCGAGTGATCTGCTGCTGCGCCTGCGCCTGCATCGCACCATCCAGACCCGGAAGGGTCGTCGCCCTCAGCAGTTGCAGTTGCAATTGCAGGATCTCAGCCTTGACCCTGTCACCCGTCAGGTGAGGCGGGCCGGTCGTGAGCTGGGTCTGACGGCCCGGGAATATGCCCTCCTGGTGGTGATGATGAAGCGCCCCGGCCACGTCTTCAGCCGTGAACAGTTGATGCGGGAGGTCTGGAACGATGAAAGTGCCAACAGCAATGTGGTGGAGGTGTATGTGCGCTATCTGCGCCAGAAGCTGGAGGTGCAGGGTCAGTCGCGGCTTCTTCTGACGGTGCGTGGACGGGGGTACAGCCTGGGCCCCGTTGCGGCAGAGAGCTGAGCATTGGATCTCCCGGCACCGCAGCAATTACCGATCACGGCGCACTGGTGTCTCGACCAGGACCGCTGCATCGCTCTGGAGGTGGCGTCGACACCGCTGCAGAAGCGCATCGGTCTGATGCAGCGCCCGGCTCTGCCACCGCTCCGGGGGATGTGGTTCCCCTTTGATCAACCGCAGCCACTTCGGTTCTGGATGCTCAACACCCTGGCACCGCTGGACATGGTGTTTCTCAGGGAGGACCGGGTGGTGGGGATCGAAGCGGCGGTGCCGGTCTGCCCAGCTCTGCCCTGTCGGGGCTATGGCCCGAAGGAGCCCAGCGATGGGGTGGTTGAGCTGCGGTCCGGTGAGGCACGACGACTTGGTATCGATGTCGGCGACAGGGTGCTGATTGAGATCTCTGACACAATTCCGTGATAATTGCGTGTATTTATGGGTGTGATTTCGTGCCTTTCAGGATCAGGGTTGGGTTCATGGGTGCCAGTCGGGTGCCGTCGCTGAGCGGTTGACCGCGCCAGGCCTGCAGTTGGCTGATCTGAACCGCCATCCCCTGCTGTTCCAGCAACGGCCGCAGCTCCGCCAGGGCCTCCAGCGTGGCCAGCGGGATCAACACCACTCCGCCGGGTTGCAGCAAGGTCAGCACCTGCATCAGCAGAGCGGCGCGGCTGCGGCCACCACCTCCAAGCACAACCCGATCTGGCCGCTCCAGGCCAGCCGGCAGCCCCTCGGTGATCAGCTCTCCGACGTCGCGTTCCAGCACGGCTGCAGCGGTCACCCCCAGCCGCTCTGCGTTGGCTTCGATCAGCTGAGCACCGCCGGCGCGTCGTTCAACCGCCATCAGCTTCAACTCTGGCCGCAGCCGCAGTGCTTCCAGGCCAACACTGCCCGTGCCTGCCCCGAGATCCCAGAGCACGCCTTGTTTCGGCAGATCGAGGTCCGCCAGCAGCTGGATTCTCACCTCGCGTTTGGTCATCAATCCGGGATGGTCTGCGTGCTGCAAAAACAGGCCGTCCTCCAGGCCAAACAGCGGCAGGCGCTCCAGCGGGGGTGCCGCGGACGGCTCTGCGATCAACAGCACCGTGAGCAGTGATGCCAGGTTCTCCGGCAACGGGTCGCTGCGTTTGAGCTGCAGCACCCGCTCGCTGTTGTGGCCGAGGTTCTCGCACAGCCAGATGCTGTAGCTCGCTTCGAGCCCGCTGCTTTGAAGGATCCGGCGCACGGTTTCGGCACCACCCTGCTGAGGATCGGTCAGCACCGCCAGGGCTGGCGGCCGTTGTTGAAGGCGAGGGGCCAGAACGGCTGGATCACGGCCATGCAGGCTCACCCAGCTGGCGTCCTGCCAGGGGCGACCGATGCGGGCAAAAGCTAGCTGCAGTGCGGTTGGTGCTGGATGAAAGCGCAGTTGTGCGCCCCCCAGCCGCGCGCTGAGACTGCGGCCGATGCCGAACCAAAGCGGATCGCCACTGGCCAGCACCACCACCGCTTCCGTGGTCGGCAACGCCTCCAGGCTGGCGGCCAGATCCCGGGGGTCATCGCTGCTGATCAGCTCAGGCTGATCGCTGCCCAGCCAGTGAAGCAGTGCCGGTTGCAGTCTTTTCGGTGCCGCGAGGTGGTCGGCAGCCCTGATCAGCGCCTGCTGCGCTGCGGGCAGCGAGGCCGGTGCGCCCGCATCGGTACCGATCACATCGATCATTCATGCATTCTGGTGGCAGGTTTGAGCAACCGATGCTGAGCTTGAGGGTGCTGTCTGACCGACTGGTCGCCGCAGGCTTCATTCGTCCCTCGGTGCTTCTCCAGGGCTTGCAGCTCAGCCGGCCTGCCCTCAGTCGCTGGCCTGTAAGCCTCTTGATTGGTCTGAGCGGACTGCTGGTGGAGCCCTTGGCCTGGCTGCAAAGCCTGTTGTTCCAACGGCGGTTTCGACAGATTCAGCTACCGCAGGATCCCGTGCTGGTGATCGGTCACTGGCGCAGCGGCACCACGTTTCTGCATCAGCTGCTCGCTTCGGATCCGGCCTGGGCCACCGCCCGCAATTCCCTCACCGTGGCCCCGCAGATGGCCCTGCTGCTCCAACCCCTGCTGCGGCCTTTGATGCGCGCCTGGATGACGACGGTGCGGCCGATTGATGCGGTGCCGTGGTCTGAGAACGATCCCCAGGAAGATGAGCTGGGGATCGCCCGGCTCACCATGGACACCAACATGGCCGGCATGGCCTTTCCACAGGACTACCCGTTCCACTTCCGTCGCTCTGTTCTGCAGTCAACAGGTGCCTATGAACGGCATTGGCTGCGGTTCACCCGCCTCACCTGGCTCCACGACGGAGTCGGTCGGTCCAGGTTGTTGATCAAGAACAGTGCCCACACCGCAAGGGTGGCCATGGTTCTGCGCCAGTTCCCCAAGGCGCGCTTCGTGCTGATGCGCCGGGAGAGGGAGGATTCGATCCGTTCCCTGGTGCAGGTGAAGCAGGCGCTGTCTGATCTGGTCGGACTGCAGCCTGCTCCAGAGATGCGCATCCAGGTTGAGGAAACCGTGGCGTCTCACCGGCAGTTGCTGCAGGCCTTTGAGGCCTCCAGGTCCCTCATCCCAGCTGACCAGCTGCTGGAGCTCGATTACAACGATCTGGTGGAAACGCCTCTGAACACGGTGAAGCGGATTTACGACCACTTCCGTCTTGCTGGTTGGGAGGAGGCGCAGGGTCACATTCAGGAGCGCATCACCCAGGCCCGCCACTACCGAGCGGCTGCCGTGCAGTTATCGGTCGAAGCTGAGCGGCGGTTGCAGGAGCTCCTCTCCCCATGAGTTCGGCCGTGTCACGACGCCAGCGTCTGCATGAGCTGTTGTTGGCTCTGGTTGCCCGGGAGGACGACCTGCCGCTGTTGGAGGCCGATCACCCCGATCTGGAGGGTGGCCATGCCCCCGGGCTGTGGCTGGATCAGAACCGCCGCACGCTTCAGCGTTACCAGGCCTTGGTCCGCACCGCCGTGACCCTGGATGCCCTGTTGGATGCGGAGGACAACCCACGGGATTTCACCGCTGGCTGACACGTCCAAACCTGCCAACCTGGGGCGATCTGCAGCCCTGGCATGGCTCCACTCGGTCTCTCAACGTTGAAAGCGTTGCTGCGTCGCCGTGGGCTGTCGAACACCTGGTCGGTTCCGGAAGCGAGCTGGAGCCGCCCATTCGGGTTGGGCTGGGATCAGCCCTACAGCGTTCGCTATCAGAGCAATCTCGACGATGGCCCCAACCACGGCATGCCCCTTGGGGGATTCGGCGCCGGTTGTTTCGGTCGTGCTCCGGATGGCCAGGTGAACCTCTGGCATCTCGATGGAGGAGAGCATTGGTTCGGGGTGCTGCCCGACTGCCAGTTCGCGCTGTTTGAAAGCGATGGGCAACGTCGGCGCGCCCATGCATTGGCGGTGAAGCCAAACGCGGATGCCTCCTGTCCGGAAGCCGGCGAACCTCTGAAGGCCTGGGATTGGTATCCGGCCAGCACGCCGGAGCACAGCACCGGCACCTATGCCGCCCGTTACCCGCTCAGCTGGACCCACTACGAGGGCGTGTTCGATGCCGAGGTGCGTTGTGAGGCGTTCAGCCCGATTCTCCCGGGCGACTACAGACGAAGCAGTTATCCGGTGGCGGTGTTCGTCTGGACTCTGCGCAACCCCACCAGCCGGCCACTCGATCTGTCGCTGCTGCTCAGCTGGCGCAACACCACCGGTTGGTTCACCAACACCGATGCCTCGGCCGAGGTGCACTTCCGCGATGACGGCAGCCCGGAGCACAACTATGCCCCCGACATCGGGGCTACCCGTGGCCAGCGCAATCTCTGGGTGGACGATGGCACCCTCCGAGGTGTCGTTCTTGAAGGCAACGTCTCAACCCCGGTTGTCGAGGGACAGGGGCAGTGGTGCCTGGCCACCAACCAGCAGCCGGGAGTGACGATTCAACGCTGCAGTCGATGGAACCCCAACGGTGATGGCGATGAGCTCTGGGGCAGCTTCAGTGCCGATGGTTCGATCCCCGACAGCAACAACGACCGCCGCAGCGGGCCGGATGACCCCCTGAGTGCAGCCCTGGCGGTGAAGTGCCGGTTGGCCCCCGGCGAAAGCCTGGACATTCCTGTGGTGATCAGCTGGGATCTGCCGGTCACGGCCTTTGCCAGCGGCACCCAGGCCCTGCGCCGTTACACCGACTTCTTCGGCAGCGATGGAAACAATGCCGCTGCGATCGCCGCTGAAGCCCTGCGGGACTGGGGTCAGTGGCGGCAGCAGATCGACGTCTGGCAGAAACCTGTGCTGGAGCGCCGCACCCTGCCAGAACCACTGCGCATGGCCTTGTTCAACGAGCTCTACGACCTCTGCAGCGGCGGAAGTCTCTGGACAGCGGCATCCGCTGATGATCCCTACGGTCGCTTCGGTGTGCTCGAGTGCCTCGATTACGCCTGGTACGAAAGCCTGGACGTGCGCCTTTACGGCTCCCTGGCTCTTCTGCAGCTCTGGCCGGAGCTGGACAAGGCGGTGCTGCGCAGTTTCTCCCGGGCGATTTCGGCTGCGGATGGAACCCAGAGGCCGATCGGCTGGTATTTCACCCAGGGCAAGGGTCGCGTCGAGGCTGACCGCAAGGTGAAGGGGGCCACTCCCCATGATCTGGGGGCGCCGAATGAGCAGCCCTGGGACGCCACCAATTACACCGCTTATCAGGACTGCAACCTCTGGAAGGACCTGGCCAGTGACTTCGTGCTGCAGGTCTGGCGGACGTTCAAGCTCGCCCCGGGTGGTCAGGACGTTCGTTTTTTGGCGGAGTGCTGGCCGGCGGCGGTGGAGGCCCTGCGCTACCTCAAGAGATTCGACGTCAACGACGATGGTCTACCCGATAACGGCGGGGCTCCGGATCAGACCTTTGACGACTGGCCCCTGCAGGGAGTGAGCGCTTACTGCGGCGCCCTGTGGATCGCGGCCCTTGAGGCGGCCCTTGCAATCGCTCAGACCCTTCAGCTCGCCACCGGTCTGGAGACGTCCGCTGAACAGCGGGAAATCAGCAGTTGGCTGGAACAATCGCGCAGCAACTTCGACAGGCTGCTCTGGAATGGCGAGTACTACGACATCGACGCCGAAAGCGGCACGCCAGTGGTGATGGCAGACCAGCTGTGCGGTGACTTCTATGCCCGCTTGCTTGAGTTGCCCCCCGTGGTGAGCGAAGCGAACAGTCGCAGCACCTTGAAAGCCATCCGGGAGGCCTGTTTCGAGTCCTTCGAAGGAGGACGTCTCGGTGTGGCGAATGGTTTGCGACGCGATGGCACACCCTTGGATCCCAACGGCACCCATCCATTGGAGGTGTGGACCGGCATCAACTTCGGCATCGCCAGCTACTTCCGCCTGATGGGTGAGAGCCAGACGGCAGAAGCCATCTGTTCAGCTGTGGTGGATCAGGTGTACAGCGGTGGATTGCAGTTCCGCACACCGGAAGCCATCACCGCGGTGAACACCTTCCGGGCCTGTCACTATCTGCGGGCCATGGCCATCTGGGGGCTTTGGGCCACGGACACAGGTTGGCAGCGGATTCCGCTGGCTCCGGAGCGTTGAAGCGTGGAGCTCGGTGCTTCCCCGAACAGATCGCGATAGTCCCTGGCGAAATGATTGCGGCTCTGGAAGCCGTAATGGCTTGCCACCTCCTGCACGGTTCGGCAGCCGATGATTGCTCTTTGATCGGGGTTCAGTAAAGCGTTCTGAACCTGTCCTAATCGGATGCGTTTGAGCAGGGCCATCGGTCCGATGCCGAACATCGAGCGGCAGTTGTGCACGATCGACGAGCGTGAGGCAAAGATCGTTGCCGTCAGATCCTCCAGACTGATCACTGTGGTGGGATTGGACTGTCCCCACTGGATCAGGTGTTGCATCAGATCCGCCCGGTGGTTGAGCTCGCCGGTGCTGATTCGTTGGACGTTTCGCTGACTGAGCAGGTCCAGCAATTCCGCTTCAATCAATTCGCCCTGGAGTGGATCCTTGTTCCGGGGTAGAACCATCGTGGCCAAGCGATCAAAGCGTTCAGCCGAAAGCCGAGCCGAGTTTGTGCTGCCGATCAGATCCAACGCCTGGTGTTGCTGGGAGGCGAGTGCAAGATGTTCGATCCGGTCGTGCGAAACCAGGGCGATCTGCAGATGGGAGCCAGCGTGCAACTGGAAGAACACATCCTTCAGATCACTGCAGAAGCCGTGCATTGATCGTTGCGGCACCTCGTTGCCGCGTACCAGCGGTGTGTCCCCGCTGGTGTTGATGCAGAACGCCAGCCAGCCCGACCTGCGGTCACCTTCGAACACCAGCGACTGGTTGGTGGTGATCGAGATCACCGGAACCAAGCGTGAGCCTCCCAGTTGAAATCGGCCTTTGAGAGCACCAGGACTCAGCTGACTGATTTCCAGGCCGTAGCCAATGGCTGCAAACAGAGCTTTAAGGGTTGCTGCTGAGTAAAACCACTGATCCATTGAGCCATTATTCGGATATCTGGCCACGGCGCAGGGTTTGTTGTGAGAATTCACCAAAATCCCAGTTGCTCGATGCGTCGTTTGTGTTGCTGCCTGATTGCTGCGTTAGTGGTTTTAGTGACTCCGGCCCGGGGTTGGGCGCAGGTGCATCAACACGAAAATGAGAATGGTGCACCAATCGTGCGCAGTCTTGAGAGCCTGCGAGACCTCGATTACGACAGCTGGCAAGCGGTGGCGTATCGCGAAGGAGCGCCAGGGCAGCCAGTGGTGCTGCGCATCGTCGGGTATCCCGGCAAGGTGCGGTTGGATCATCCAGTGAGCCTTCAGGTCCTGGCCGGTCGGCGCGAGTGGGCTCTGGAAGACATCACCCTGAAAAGCTCGGTTCTGGCGACTGATGGTCGTGAGGCGGCGGCTGAATTCGCCCTTGATCCCTTGCTTGATGATCTGAGCAACAACCGACCGCTGCGCCTGGTGTTGCCGGGGGTGTTCAACGAACTGCCGGTTCCTCCTTATGTGGTGGGTGAGTGGCGGTCGCTGCAGATGGAACCCCTCAGCTGATGTGGGAGAAGTGGATGCGCCGGGCTCTCGAGCTGGCGGCTCTGGCAGAGGGGCAGACCAGCCCTAACCCCCTGGTGGGTGCTTTGGTTCTGGATCAGACGGGTCGCTTGGTGGGAGAGGGGTTCCACTCCCGCGCTGGTGAACCCCATGCCGAGGTCGGTGCCCTGGCCCAGGCGGGGGAGGCTGCGCGCGGCGGAACACTGGTGGTCACCCTTGAGCCCTGTTGCCACCACGGCCGCACTCCCCCCTGCAGTGAAGCCGTGATCCGTGCAGGGATCGCCAGGGTTGTTGTGGCGCTGAAGGATCCTGATCCCCGGGTGGCAGGCGGCGGTATTGCTCAGTTGCGTCAGGCCGGTGTCGAGGTGATTGCCGATGTTCTCCGCGAGGCGGCGGAAGAACAGAACCATGCCTTTCTGCACCGCCTGAAGACGGCACGTCCCTGGGGCGTTCTCAAGTGGGCCATGAGCCTGGATGGGCGCACGGCTTTACCGAATGGCCTCAGCCAGTGGATCAGCGGTCCTCCTGCCCGAGCCTGGGTGCACCGCCTCAGGGCCGGTTGTGATGCTGTGATCGTGGGTGGAGGCACCGTCCGTGCAGACGATCCTCTGCTGACCAGCCGTGGTCAGCGACTGCCGGAACCATTGCGGGTGGTGCTCAGTCGCAGTTTGGATTTACCTGAGAAGGCTCGTCTCTGGGATGTAGGCCCTGCTCCCACCGTGGTGGCCCATGGACCGGAAGCCGCTGGACGATCTCTGGTTTGCGGGCCGGAGCGATTGCCGTTGGAGGAATGCGAACCGAAGGCTTTGATGCAGGCCCTGGCCAACCGTGGTTGCAATCGGGTGCTTTGGGAATGCGGCCCGAAGCTGGCCGCCATCGCCCTGCGCCAGGGTTGCATTCAGGAGGTTGCTGCTGTGGTGGCACCCAAGCTGATGGGCGGCATGGCGGCGCGAACGCCGCTGGGGGACCTGGGCCTGCAGCGGATGGAGGATGTGCCCACCGGCATGCTTCAGCATCCAATTGGAATCGGTGACGACTGGCTGATGCGGTTCCGGCTCCGTGCTTGCATCGACTCCAATAGATGACATTGCATGGCAGCTGACAAGGATCTGCTCAAGGAGGTCGCTCTCGAGCTCTGGAACACCACCAAGAAGCTCCGACCAGGCCTGCCGAAGGCTCCTCGCGCCCAGTTGGTTCTCAAGGCGCTGCTGACGATCGGCGATATGCACGATCAGCTGGAGGCCTCGATGGTGCTGGGTTTGATCTCCGATCAGGAGCCCGATGATGAGCCCTCCTCTGAAGAGACCTCCAGCCAGAGTTCCTCGGATTCAGCTCCATCGGACAACAGTGATCGGGACAGCACCCGAGTTGTGCGCAAGCGTTCCGCCGCCAGATGAAGCAGGTCTGCTCCGTTTGCTTCGAACCATGCGCACGCTCCTTTGGTTCGAAGAGATGCAGCATTCGACGGTGAAGGGTTTTCAATCCAGAGCGATGGTTGATGGGAGGGTTTCTCCCCGGGACTCTCAGCCGATGGGTATTGGTTTCGCATCGGCAGCTGGACTGCAACTGGCCCTCATCCTTCTCCGGGAGTGAGGGTCAGACCCAGCTGTCTCCAGGCCTTATTCATTTGCTTGGCAGAGCTGAAGCATTTGAAGCTCCATGGCCTCTCTAGTAAAGCCAAGGTGTTGAAGAGCTTTTTGGTCGCACAGGGAGCTCTTCCGATGGTGGTTGGATGTCCTTCATCGGAGCTGGACTGCAACTGGCCCTCCCTCT
The DNA here is from genome assembly GCA_913042965.1 of uncultured Synechococcus sp. Lineage (GTDB taxonomy): Bacteria > Cyanobacteriota > Cyanobacteriia > PCC-6307 > Cyanobiaceae > Parasynechococcus. Next base: position 1,897 of record CAJWLE010000013.1, on the reverse strand, counting down.
GCGCAGGGTGGAGGGTCAGCCCCAGCTTGATCAAAACCGTTGCTGTTCCATGGATCGCTGGAACAGTGGGCTAAAGCCAAGAAGATGTCCTATGAATGGAACAGTCTTCATTGATGAGGATGACGAGCACGAATCAACCATGTGCCTGCGAGCCCTGCGGCTGCACGGTGTCTCCAGAGAATTCCGTTGAGCAAGGTGGCAAGGTCTACTGCTCCCAGCCCTGTGCTGATGGACATGCCGGGCAGGACAAGTGCTGCTCAAGCTGCGATTGCTGCTGAAGAAAGCTTTCATCGCTTGGGGCTAGCAGGGGGGGCTGAGGGGGCTCATCGGTAATATCTTCCTGAAATGTTTTTGAGGCTGAACTGCAAAAGCAGGAATGAATCAGCCGAATACACAACAACTTCGATCACTTCGGCTCTCTGCACTGGCTCGGGACCACAGCGCAGTGGCGGATATCAAAGCTTCGATCTCCGATGGTCCAGACAACCTGGTGAAGGAGCTGATGGAGACGCACGGTTGGCCTGCCCACGAGGCTCTCTGCGCAGTTCAACAGCTCCAGGAACAAGCCCTTCAAGACACAGCCGAGCAGGCAGCTGCCTGAAGCCTTGATCACCTGCAGGAAATCGGGTGAACCGGGGAGTGGGTTGCCTCAGGGTGCATGGTGTCCCTGTGGGTGGTGGTTGAAACGCTCACGTGCTGGGGGATCGAGGGCCTAAGGGACTCTCCCCCATTTCATTGAGGTGGAACAGGCCTCGGCCCATCGCGGTGGTGGCTTCCCCTAGGTCGTCCTCTAAGAGCTGCTCCAAACATCTGGCCATGTCGAGATCATCACCCCAGCGGATCGATGCGACACAAGGAAACAGCGCTCAGGATTCGATCGTGAAGGGCCCAATGGTTAATCCCAGGGCGTCGTCGTTGCAGTTCAGGCAGAAGATCCAACAAGCGATCATTGGCCTGGAGGGCCGCGACACAGGCACTGCGGCGATCACCGACAGCGCTTGCCAGGCTGATTTCATCCAGAAGCCACTGCACAGAGCGGAAGCGCTGATCCAGATCAGCGGCCTGAACGGGTCGTGCTGCCACAGCCGCAACCAGCAGCAATCCACCCAGAACCAGGCAACGCGACCTCATGGAATGGCTGATCGAAGGAACGCTGCCATTCTTTAGCCATGGATCCAAGCTCAGCCGAACAGGAGATCAACCGCATCGAGAGGGAACTTGATGCCAAGAACCCTCCACCCGGCAAGCCGCCAGTAAGGCGAGGCCAATCAGCGGGTAACCAATCCTGGGTCAGGACAGTGGCCTGCCCCTGATTGAGCAAACCCTTGCGACTCTCACGATTTGAAGTGCGCGGATGTTTAACGCCAAACCGAGGCTCGTGCACAGAAGTCAAAACGACCTGGATCTCTCAGTCAGCAGCAGAGGCAGCAACGGTAAAAACTTCATCAGTGAATCGAGACGAACGACTGAAACTCCTGGTTTAAAATTGTTCGTGAAGACACAGTCAGGCGATCGAGCGTATCAACTGGTCAACAAATCATTATCACTAAATAATTAAGTAGTCGATGGAACATTGTTCGACCCGATCACTTGAGCTGAGATCTAAGCGTTTCCACCTATCCCCTCAATGGAACTCAATTTTCTTGGCAATAAGTACATCGCAAGCAACGAGCCACAGGAAAAGCTAGTCGTGAAGCTCAAATACATGGGCAAGGCTTACCAGGCGTCAATGAGCGATGCCTCCCGTGGGCTGGCGGCTCTTACCTACCGCGGGGTGAGCTACTCCAAGTAGCCGTTGTGGATGGGGCGGATCTAACGGCCGCCCCTAATGGCGTCAGCGCAAAGAGGGATGGGGCGTCTTTAGGCGACCTTATTGTCTTATCTGAATGAGTCTTTT